>DAOUMT010000062.1:0-5011 GCA_034409195.1 Dehalococcoidia bacterium | reverse complement strand
CAATGTAACCGGCAACACTACCTTCAGCATAAGCGCAGGTGCCGGTGGCAACTGGACAGCCAACATCTACACCTCGCAGAATGCGGGTACCTGGACTGTTACAGGCACCTACGAGGGCAAGTCTGATACCGCGAGCCTGACCGTTAACGCGGCAGGGTCAGACCATATTGTGATCGCTCCAGAAAGTGCAACTATTACGGCTGGAGAGATTCAGGCTTATACAGCGACAGCTTACGACCAGTACAATAACATCATAGGCGATGTAACTGGCGAAACGACCTTCACCATCACTGCTGGTGCTGGTGGCTCATGGGCGGACAATGTTTACACCTCGCAGAATGCCGGTACCTGGACCGTTACGGGCACGTATATCGAGATGTCCGATACCGCTACATTGACAGTTGTCACCCCACCTCCGCCACCTCCCCCGCCTCCGCCGCCAACCTTGACCTCGCTTGTGGTGACACCGGGAAATGCTTCTGTGCTGGTCGGGGGCACTATTCAGTTTAAGGCTACAGGTTACTACTCTAGTGGCAGTACGATTGATTTGACTGGATTGGCAACCTGGAACAGTTCAGCTACCAGTGTAGGAACAGTTGCAGCCGGACTTGCTTCAGGTGTGGCAATCGGCAGCGCTGAAATAAGCGCTACGTTCGGTGGATTAGATGATTCGGCCACTTTGAACGTGGTCACCTCGTATCCTGTTATGTCTATTGTAGTAACACCGCAGAGTGCCTCGATTGCGGTTGGACAAAGTCAACAGTTTATGGCCACTGCGACGTACGAGAACGGAAGCACTGCCGATGTTACCGGCGAAGCAATCTGGGCAAGCGGCAATACTACCGTGGCAACCATAAGCGCAGGCAATGCTACGGGAGTAGGTGTAGGTACCTCAGATATAACAGCTAGCCTAGGGAACGTGACCAGCGAGCCGGCTATTTTGAACGTAGTGCCGGCTATCGCAACGTCGGTTATTGTAACGCCTGAGGACGGCTCAGTGAAAGTTGGTGGTACGCAGCAGCTTACTGCTACAGCCAAATATTCGGATGGAAGCACTGCTGATGTTACCAATCAGGTCACCTGGAGCAGCTCCGATGAGGGCATAGCGGGTATAGATACAGGTGGCTTAGCTACCGGCAAAGCCGTAGGCAATATCGAGGTAACTGCGACTCTAGGGGCAGTGAGTGGTTCAGCTACTTTGACTGTTTATTCACCAACGCTGCTATCGATTTTGGTAACCCCGGATAGTGCTTCGATCGCTGTTAACGGGACACAGCAGTTCACAGCTACAGGAGTTTACTCTGACAATAGCAGCGTCGATATTACTGCGTCAGCAACCTGGACCAGCTCTGATGCTAATATAGCGACAATTGACGGAGGGTTGGCTACCGGTAAAGGCGTTGGGTCTGCCAATATAGTCGCCAGCTTAGGCAATGTAACCAGCAATACTGCCTCTCTAAGTGTTACTGCGGCGGTGCCTTGGTGGATGATAGGCGGTATAATAGGCGGGCTACTTGCTTTAGGGTTGATACTGTTCTTCCTGTTGCGCAGGAGAAGGCGCGAAGAGCCCGAGACGACCTAAATAACTGAAGACTCGACAAGAGTCAAGAAGCCCTCCACCAAGTGGAGGGCTTCTTGTTTATATATAGTTTATAAATAGAGCCCAAGGATACAGAAAGTCCCCCGACGTTGGGGGGACTTATGCGAATTGATCAGGTAGCCTAATCAATCTAAAAGCGCCATAAAAGCCTTATTGCTCAAGTATAGGCTGTGGTGTCTGCCTTCTTTCCTGCATGGAGGATTCCTGCTTAGGTTGGCCAAGGTACTCCGTATTGACCTGCTGCCCCTTGCTGCTGAAATAGACTGAAGTTCTTTCTTTGGTTTCCTTCCTGATGGAGGCGCTTATGAGCCGCTCTATGCCTAAACCGATAATCCCTATGCTCATGAAAGTTTCCAATGCCAGGATAATCTTGTTGTGCTCGTAGATGAACACTCCTCCATACATCCAGAAGAGAATGAAATGAATGATCAGGATCAGGCCAAGTGCGAGCACCAAGCAGTAAGCCATAATCTCTCTGAGCGTCATGTTTCTACTGTCTTTCATCTTCTCTACAGAACCCCTGGTTTCAGATTACTTTGGTTTAAGCTTCTATCTAAGAGTGTATGGCACTTAGTGGAGCGCAACAATCACCCAAACGGGGTTTTCCAGCTAGGAAATAGTAATAGTACTCAGGTATTTAGAGATTGTCCCTCTCAAGTAAAGCTAGTGAGTACTTGCACCACCACCTGTGGTGAAGAAGTATTCCGAAGCTTTTTTGAACGTAATGAAGCCAGTGCGATCCGAGTTACAGGATTGTAGCTGCATAGCTGGTATGCTATAATTTTCGTGCCGAGAATTGTGAAAGGAGACACAAATGGTAGGTATTAGAGCATACGGCGCCTATATACCACTGTATAGGCTGAACCGTGGGGAGATCGCCAGGGCATGGCGAAGCCCGTTCCCCGTACCCGGTGAGAAAGCCGTCGCCAACTACGACGAGGATAGTTTAACGATGGCCTGCGCTGCTGCCATAGACTGCGTTACCGGTATTGACCGTAAGGAAATCGACGGCTTATTTTTTGCTTCGACTACCCCTCCCTACAAAGAGAAGTCGTGCGCCACGATTATAGCTGGCGCCATGGGTCTGCGTAGAGACATACTTACTGCAGATTTCGGGTGTTCGCTAAGGGCCGGAACGATCGCCCTGAGGGCAGCACTGGATGCAGTCAAGTCAGGAACGGCCAAGAATATTATTGTAACTGCTGCTGACCTCCGCCTGGCGGGAGCGAACGGTCTGAACGAGATGTTCTTCGGAGACGGAGCTGGCGCTGTTCTGGTCAGCAGTACCAAGGTGGCAGCGGAATATATAGGCGGCTATACCATATCCGAGGACTTCATGGACCAGTGGAGGTCGGATAAGGATATTTTCGTTCGTGGCTATGAGGAGCGCTTCATCCGCGAGGGGGGGTATACCCGAACAGTCCCCGAGGCGGTCAATGGGGCACTGAGTTTATGCGGATTGAAACCTCAGGATATCACCAAGTTCACCTGCAATACTGACGACCCCAGGCATCTTATGGGGGCCTCGAAGATACTTAAGTTCGATACTGCCCAGGTTCAGGACACCTATTTCATGAGTGTAGGCAACGCTGGCACCGCTATTCCCCTGATGACATTGGTGGGTGCTCTCGAAGAGTGCAAGGCAGGAGATACAATCCTTGCCGCCGGGCATAGTGATGGCTGTGATGCCCTGGTATTCAAAGTGAAACCCCAGATAGAAAAGGTGCGTGACCGCGGCGGGATTAAGAGGCACCTGGAATCTAAACGCATGGTGCCGAACTACCAGGCGTATGTGCTCTGGCGCGGACTCATGCATATGGAGCCTCAGTCACGCCCGGGCAGGCCAACTATATCTTTATCCGCTCTGTGGAGAGACAGGGATTGGGGCCTGCCGCTTCGCGGAACCAGGTGCACGAACTGCGGGACACCGCAATACCCCCAGCAAAGAGTATGCCAAGTATGCCAGGCTGTGGATAAGATGGAGCCATACTCTTTTGCCGATAAGAAAGCCAAGCTTACCAGCTTCTCCAACGACAACCTGGCCATTACCGAGGTCCCGCCGCTAACTGTGGCGGTGGTTGATTTCGATGGTGGTGGAAGGCTCACCTGTAATATGACTGACCGCGAGCCGGAGGAGGTCGTGACCGGCATGGCTGTGGAGATGACCTTCCGATGGATGCACTACGTGGGCGGTGTTCATAGCTACTGGTGGAAGTGCAAGCCGGTGAGATTCTAGGAGTATTTAAGGAGGCAAGATGGAGAGCATTAAAGATAAAGTTGCTATAGTGGGAATGGGCTGCACCAAATTCGGTGAGAGATGGGACGCCGGGGCTGAGGACATGATAATCGAGGCAGCTCAGGAGGCTTACCAGGACGCGGGAATTGAGCAAAAAGATATTCAAGCTGCCTGGGTAGGCACTATGTTCTCGGGAGATACCGGAAGATGCCTTTCTGAGCCTTTGAAACTCAATTACATACCTGTCACCAGGGTGGAGAACATGTGCGCCACCGGCTCGGATGCCATGAGAAACGCAGCTTATGCAGTGGCTGCCGGTGTGTACGATATTGTACTGGCTTTGGGATTCGATAAGCTCAAAGATACAGGCTGGGCAGGCTTGGGCGATGTGCCCTTCCCCAGCACCAGCAGGGGCATCATAGGCTCTCAAGGCTTGAGCGGCCCTAGCGCATTTGCCCTTTTGGCTACGGCCTATTTTGCCAAGTACAAGCTAAGTCCACAAGAAGGCAAGCGCATGATAGGGCTGATCTCGGTAAAAAGCCATCGCAACGGCGCCAAACACCCCAAGGCTCACTTGCGCAGAGAGGTAACTATCGAGCAGGTGATGAACGCGCCTATTATAGCCTGGCCTCTGGGCCTGTTCGACTGCTGCGGTGTGACCGACGGTGCTGCGGCAGCTATCCTGGTTCGTGCTGACATGGCTAAGAAGTATCGCCCCGACCCGGTAAAAATTAAGGCTCTTCAGATATCTGTTGGCCAGCAGCAGGGATTCTGCAGGTCTGACTTTGAGTACACCAGCGTGTATGAGACTGTTCATGCGGGAAAAAGAGCCTATGCGGAGGCAGGCATTAAGAACCCGCGTAAAGAGATAAGCATGGCTCAGGTGCACGATTGCTTCAGCATTACCGAGGCTGTCATTATGGAAGACCTCGAGTTCAGTGCCAGAGGACATGTCAGGGACGATATTGAGGCAGGATTCTTCGAGCTAACCGGGGGGTTGCCCACACAAACCGACGGCGGTTTGAAGTCATTCGGTCACCCTATCGGTGCCAGCGGCCTGAGGATGATGTATGAGGTCTACAAACAGCTTCAGGGCAAATGTGGCGACCGACAGTTAAAGAATCCCAAGCTGGGACTGACACATAACCTGGGTGGTTTCCCTGCTACTGCTACTG
>DAOUMT010000061.1:0-5558 GCA_034409195.1 Dehalococcoidia bacterium | reverse complement strand
GAACCGGATTTTCCAACGTACTGAAAGCTTCTTCGACAATTTCTTCCCCAAAAGCCTGGTGGTTTATTTGAGGAAGAGGTCTAAGGGAAAGACGCAAAGCTAAGAGGGGCATAAAGTTGAACGCCGTTCTGTTGTTAGTCGAATTTTTGCGGAGGAGTGTGTATTATGAACGCTAATCATGGTGGTACGTTCACAAGATGCCCTGGGCAAGATGATACGAGATTTGCTCAGGTTTTACCTGAGTTTCTTCTTAATCGTTCGAATTTAAGCAAACCTGATTATGATGTGTTCAGCAAGCCCTGGATCGAGAGAAGCCGTAAGGCTGCTGATCAAGAAGAATGGATGGAGGCCTTTATTTATCTTTGGATTACCTTTAATGCGTGGATTGCTATTGTTGTTGCTGACACTAGATATGAAGATGATGGTTACCTCTGGAGAGCGGCTGGACTTGATTCACAATTGTCAGCGCGTTTTGATAGACTCAAAACGACGGACAAGGGATTTCACGATAAAGTGGAGGAATTTCAAGAACTTTGGCCAATATTTAAAGTGCGCACCTTGGTTGATAAAGGAGTTGAGTCATGGGGTGCATGGGGACGTAATGAGAGTCGTGGGGCCTATAGAATCACGTGTTTCCAACATGATTTAGAAAGGACGGATTATTCTCCTCGTTGCTATGCAGAACACCAAACCAATGATGTACGGGCCGATGGAGGCTCTCCGTCTAATGTTCCGGCAGATTGGGGCCACACGTTAAGTGCGATCTACCAAGTTAGATGCAACCTTTTTCACGGAGGGAAAAGCTTCGTGGATACTAAAGACAAGAATTTTACACGTCTAGCTTATAGTATTCTATTTAATGTATGGAAAGCTGAGATTGATACTAGGTAGTTTTTATCTCCTCGCTATGGATGTAAGGGCAAAAGGGGCAACCCGTTGGGTCGCCCCTACAATTTGGTTACCAGGAAGGCACGGTGAGATTGCCGCGGCCTCCTTCGGATGGCCTCGCAATGACATAAAAGCATGGGGCAGATTGGGAAGTCCCCCTTACGGAAAGGTCGAAGTCGAGATTCTTCGCTAAAGCTCAGAATGACACTATGCCCAGCGCCAGATGAGACAGCCGTTTTTGAGGTCGTATTTAAGCAGGCCGTCGGCGTACCATTTTTTGATGCTGTCGCTGACTCGCTGACGGGGATGCAGGGAAATCTCCATTATTTTGTCTATCAGGTCTTCTACAGGGTCGCCCTTTGCTTCGATAGGCCCCAGGTTCTCGATGATGTCGCCCGAGCATAGGTCCCAGGCCAGCGGGCTGCGCCTTCGGGGCTGAGAGGGGTCGGGAGGTGGCTGTCTGAGACCCTGGAAGTATTTGTGCAGGACGGCATTAATATCTTCGGGACCTGCGCCTTTGGTTCTTGTCACGGCACGGTTGGCGTCGTATTTGGCCCAGTCACTGGTCAGAATCTCAAGGCCGTATTTGTCGGCTTCCTCTCTCACTTCGCTGCCGGGGAAAGGCGCCAGCACGTGGAATCCGTAAAAGGTCTGAATCTCCTGGGCAAAGTCCATGGTGTCTTTTAGAGTTTCCTTGGTCTCGCCGGGAAGCCCGATGATGAAGGAGGCCAGCACTTTGACACCGGCATCTTTGGCGATTTGAACGGCGTACCTGACCTTCTCCAGAGTGATTTTCTTCTTAACTAAATCGAGAATCTGCTGGTTGCCGCTCTCAACCCCGTAGGAGACCCAGGTGCATCCCGCCTCTCTCATTTTCTTGAGTATCTCAGGGGTCACTGTATCTACCCTGGCGAAAGCGCTCCAGTTGAACTTCAGGCCGCGGGCGATTATCTCGTCGCAGACAGCATTGAGGTGTTTGTGGTTGAGCGTGAGCAGGTCGTCCTCGAAGTTGACTTCCTTGAAGCCGAGGGCTAGAGACTCCTCTATCTCGTCCACCACGAGCTTGGGATTGCGATACCTGGCTTTGCGGCCTCCCATCTTGGAGCCGACGCAGAAGATGCAGTTGAAGGGACAGCCCCTGCCGGCAAGCAGGCTGGCATGGGCATCCAGGGCAAGATATTTCGAGATGGGGAAAAGATGCCTGGCGGGAGGCGGAAGCTCGTCCAGCTTTTCAATGAGGGCACGCTCTCCGGTAAGCTTTATGCTGCCGTCTTTTTCCCGATAGGCGATGCCGTCTATATCGGCGAGCTTCTTGCCGTTCACGATGTCCAGCATGGTGAACTCGCCTTCGCGCCTCACTACGATGTCTATCCAGGGAGCCTCTTTAAGCGTTTCCTCCGTGTTGAAGGTGACATGCGGGCCGCCGATGACTGTGATGATTTTCTTGTCGACTGACTTGCAGTACTTGAGGATTTCCGAGGCGACCGGGTAGTTCATGGTCACGCAGGTTATGCCGATAACATCCGGCTTATATTCTTTGATCTTCTTCTTTATCTTCTCTTTGGAATATTTGGATACCAGAAGGTCGAGGACGTCAACCTCTTTCCCGTAATGCACCAGCACGCCTGCAACATACAGCAAGCCGACAGGTATAATGGGAAACTCAGAAAAGGGGTACGGCGGGTTAATCAAGAGAGTTCTCTTACTGGCCATGGGAATCCATTCTCTTAGGGCGACAGGTGATTAATATGACATCGCTCAGGCCGGGGCAGCGCTGCGCTATCCGGTCCAGGTTTCTTAACATAAAAAATGCTGCTTTTTTAGGCATGGCCGAAGTTACGCTGTCCCAGTTGGGCGCTCCCCACATGAAGGAGATGCCCGTGCTCTGTTCAATCTCCAGGTAAGGGCTGACCATCTTTTTTAACACCGGATAGGTGAACCTTACGGTGTGGTCCGGAGGTGTTTCCCAGGCCTGGCGCTCCTTTGGCTTTCTTCGGGTAATAAACATGCCTACATAGTGGCCGCTCTTGCCCAGACGGTGCCCCAGGCTCTCGAAATTAGCGATGGAGATAACCACTCTACCGTCCGGTTTGGTGATGCGCGCCATCTCCGCTACAGCCTTCTGGGGATTGGGGAAGTGGTCGAGAGCGCCTTTGCACACAACCCAGTCGAAGGAGCCTGTCTTAAAGGGGAGGTTCTCGCCTATGGCCTGTACCAGGGCTATGTCTTTGCCGCTGTCTACCACACATTTCTTGCTGTGGTCTAGCATCACCCTCGAGGGCTCGAGTCCAACCAGCCTGCCACCCTTTTTAGCTATCTTTATGGCATCCACAGCCCGCCCGCAGCCCACGTCCAGCACCAGGTCGCCGTTTCTGGAGGCCACCTTGTTTATGGTAGCCTCGATCATTCTGTCAAAGAGGAATATCAAATCGGGGGTGACGTGCTCAGGCACCACGTGGCTCTCATCCCATTCCAAGTCTACCTTCCCTGCCACCTCTCCAGACGATTTCATTTCTTGGCCCCAACTTGAATCCTGTATTTTGCTTTGCCTTCCTGGTACAAATCTCCGCCTTTGGAGTCGTTTATTACCACGGCGGGGAAATCCTTTACCTCCAGCCGCAGCAGTGCCTCGGGGCCAAGCTCTTCGTAGGCTATAATTTCGGACCTGGTGATGGCCTTGGCTATTAATGCGGCTGCTCCGCCTGTGGCGGCCAGGTAGACTGCTTTGTGCTCTTTGATGGCTTCCTTTACTTTATCTGTGCGCAGTCCCTTGCCAATCATCGCCTTGAGTCCGGCGGCAAGCAGGCGCGGTGTGTAGGCATCCATGCGGCCGCTAGTCGTGGGCCCTGCGGAGCCGATGACATGTCCCGGCTTTGTGGGAGAAGGCCCCATGTAGTAGATAGTCTGGCCCTTGATGTCGAAGGGCAGCTTTTCTCCCTTATCGAGCGATTCTACCAGGCGCTTATGCGCTGCATCGCGGCCTACATATATGACGCCACTGATAAGGACCTGGTCTCCTGCTTTGAGCCCTTCTACGACGTCAGGGCTTATAGGAGAAGTGATTTTCTTTTCCATAGCATCCTCCAGGATGATGGGGGTTCAGGATTTGGCACCCGGCTGCTTTATGGTAAACTCGGGCACTGCAATCCTGGGCTTCCTCTCTTCAGGCGGTTTTGCCACAGATGGCGGAACCGGCTTTTTGCGTAACCGCAGGCTGTCGGAGAACATGGCTCGCTTCAACAACTGCTGTCCGAAAGCCGGGTCAACCCCTTTGGGGCAGACTTCGGAGCAGGCACCGGCGAGGTGGCACAGCCATAACCCGTGAGGCGTATCGGTAATCTTGAACCTCTCTTTGGCCCCGCAGTCTCTGCGGTCTGCAGAGTACCTGTAAGCCTGAGTCAGAGGCTGAGGCCCCAGGAAATGCCTGTCCGTAGCCAGCGTGGGGCAGGCTGCCATGCAGAGTCCACACTTGATGCAGTATGCGAACTGCACGAATTCTTCAAGCTGCGCCTGGGCTTGAAAGAACTCGCCTGTCGGTTTCTCTATCTCCGTCATATCCGGCTCAATTATGTAGGGCTTTACAGACTTATGTTTGGCGAACAGTGAATTGAGGTCGCAGACTAGGTCCCTGACAACAGGGAAGTTGGGCAGCGGCTTTACCGTTATAGTATCTTTTTTCAGCTCCTCAATCGGCGTGTGGCAGGCAAGCCTGGGCAGATTGTTGATGAACATGCCGCAGGAGCCGCAGATGCCCATCCGGCAGGAGCTACGGAAGGACAGGGTATTATCAATATTCTCCTTGATATATATCAGTCCATCGAGCACTGTCATGCCATGGCGGAAGGGGATAACGAACTCCTGGATGCTGGGTTTCTTGTCCTTATCCGGATCGTATCTTTGAACTCTATAGGTTACTTTTTCCATTCACCGCTCCTTAGAGCCTATGAAATTTCAGTCTTAAAAAGCCTGTACGGGAATATAGATAGCATAACCGAAAACGGCCAGCCCGCCTATCACCAGGGTCCAATCCAACACCTTGATGGCACGCTGCGAAAGGGAGAACTCCAGGATAATCGTTCTCAATCCATTCAGGGTGTGGTAAAAGCCAAAGACCAGGATAAATATATAGATGGCGAACCAACCGGAACTAGTTGCTCTGCTAACAACTGATGCCCAACTCGTAGGGCTTCCACTGCTGAAATGCGAGACCAGCAAATGAACGCCCACGAAGAAGAATATCCCTATGGCGCTAACATACTGCAGGATTTTTAGATGAACTTCTCGCATGTAAGTCTCCTCACTTCATCGCAAACTTGACCAGAACATATATTGCTAGGCCTATTATCAGAACAAGCGATATCCACATAAAGGAGCGCCGACCGCGTAAGGCATCGACATAGGGATATATGGGCGGTTTGGGCTTGCCCAGTGTGAAGCCCAACTGCTGGAGCATGAGCCGGCCGCCATTGACTGCATGGAAGATAAAGGCGGCTATCACCAGGTATTCGCCCACCCTGAACCCCGGGTTGCTGAGAAAGTTCATAGTGCCTTCCCAGCTTCCCTCACCCCACAATCGAGAGCCATTTGCTACGAGATGCAAAGTTATGTAGGCGAACAGGCCAAGCCCGGTCAGCCTGTGCAGAGTGTAAAGATATCGCTCTATCTTGTAG
>DAOUMT010000060.1:0-4537 GCA_034409195.1 Dehalococcoidia bacterium | reverse complement strand
AGGTCTGCGAAAGTGTTCTTGAAAACAGCATCCTTGGAAAATTCCACTATCATTTTTTCCCACGGATACTTCCACTTCTTGATCCTTTCTAAAAGAGGGAATAGGCTGAAGTTCAGGCTCTCAATATCCAGGGAGCACATTTCGGGTTCAAACTCGGGAACGACAGCTATTCTCTGTTCCGCTGTCATGCCAAAGCCACCACCGGTGGTGGGACAAATCACCACATTGCACTTCTCTTTGATTTTCGTGAGGGTTTCTCTCCAGATGTTCAAATCGGCTGTAGGAGCACCCTCCTTGGGATCCCTTACATGGACATGGACTACGGCCGCTCCTGCTTTGTATGCTCTATACGCTTCGTCAGCTATCTGATCTGGAGTTATAGGCAGATATGGCGTCTGGCATGGAAATACACCAGAACCAGTCACGGCGCAGGTGATTATCAGTTTGGGCATTCTCGCCATCTTATCTGACCTCCTTTTCACGATCCAGGATTGCTTTGTCCGATTTTATTCTATCGTTACAGTCTCAATTTTCTGGCAGCGACTACATAGGCGTCTGTCCTAACTCCATGGATATACCAAATCGAGGTCAGCCGATGCGTAACGGAGTCCATCATCCTGCCTCCATGCTCAAAGTGGGCACTACCCCACAGCGAGGACTCCCTATTAAGGTGTATTATCTGGAATTTGGTGCACTCCTGTGAGCTCTGTTTCAGCATAATACTTCGCATAATCTTGACTCTATGCCAGGAAAGCTTATCATACAGCCAAGAGGGGCGGTTTTTTCTTGATATCTAGAGCCAAGAGGGTCTCGCTTGCACGGACACCATCGATTGAAGCTATCTCCTCTCTTACAAAGTGAGCTAATTCTTTTGAAGAAGCGACAGCTATGATTGCGACAATGTCATACCGACCAGTTACTAGTGCGAGTAGATGTACTTGCGGCTTAGCCTCTAGTTGTTCAAGGATCGAGTCGATGTGTTTGGGATCAACATTAAGACCTATCAGAGCTGAGGTACTGAGTCCAATCATATCTGCGTCGACGATGGCAGCGATACGTATCACTCTCTCGCTTATAAGCCGCTGTATTCTTCTTGTCACAGTGCTCTTACTCGTCCCAAGGGCCCGGGCCAGATCAGCGTGGTGAAGGTCGCCATTTTTTTGCATCTCCGTAATTAGTCTTTTGTCCAAATCGTCTAAATCAACCACAGATTAATCCTCCTTGGTCTTTTCACCTATAGCATAACATTTCTTGGCATGTAGTTTCATTATTTTCCACAAATGGACTTACTCATTGCGAATTCCTTAAACTTACTGATTCAAACACTGAATAAGTCCATTTACCCCTTATTGTTCTTTTTTACGAGTCATTATACCATAAATAAATGTAATTATGCAACAAAAGACCATAAATACTTGACATTATGGTTTTTTGGTGATTATAATCTTTGGCGAGAGTTTATCAAAGGCTGGCACTGGCTTAGTTTTCGCGAGGCGGTTTATTTTATCGAGGCAAAGAGCCTTTATTATTAGCGAGGTACTTCAGAACAGCGCATCCCACTAGAGAGCATAGATTACCGGGTAACCATTGTTCATATTCTATGACCACTCTTGGCGATTGACTGGGTGAATCTCAGGAAGACGATTTCCGTTTCAGGGATTTGCCGTGAACGATTCCAAGACACCGAATATAAGCATGAATGTGAAGTCACTCATGGGAAATTTCTTTCGAGATGCAAAGCGATTTCTCAAGAATAATCTCAGGCCTGAAAAAAAGTCGTTGCTCGGTTCAGGAACGGAGAGCGACGGGAGATGAAATTCCAATTTACTGAGCCGGAGGAGGCATTCCAAAGAGAGATCGAAGATTTCCTGAAAGAAGAACTACCACCTGGGTGGTCCGAGGAATCCTTGCAATGGCCTGGGGGATATGGCTCCCATGAAATCGACGAAAAGCACTGGCGTTTTTGCCAGCAGCTCCAGCATAAGATAGCAGAGAAAGGTTGGACTACCATATCGTGGCCTAAGGAATATGGTGGCAAGGAGTACTCTCCGATCGAACAGGCCATCTTCGACGAACGGCTAAGTTATTATCGAGTACCGCCACCGGGTTTTGCTGCCACAGTTGGCGGCCCCACTATCCTCCTCTTTGGCGGTGAGGAAATGAAGCGGGAATGGGTACCGAAGATTGCCAAAGGTGAGGTAGAGTTCTGGCTGGCCTATAGTGAGCCGGGCGCTGGTTCTGATATCGCCGCACTCCAAACCCGCGCGGTGGAGCGGGGAGACGAATTTGTGATAAATGGCCAGAAGATCTGGAGCAGTGCCGCTCATTTAATTGATTATGCTTGGATGGCTGTTAGAACTGACCCTGATTCGTCAAGACACAGAGGGATTAGTCTGCTCATTGTCGATATGAAGACCCCAGGTATCACCATTCGTCCTCTGATAAACATATGTGGCGAGCATTCCTTTAACGAAGTTTTCTTCGACGATGTGCGCGTTCCGAAAAAATGCCTTGTCGGTGAGAAGAACCAGGGGTGGTTTTATTTGCTGGCCGCACTCGACTTTGAGAGGCTCATGGTGGGCATAGGGGGATTCAAGCGAGTTTTCGAGTTATTTCTCGATTACGTCAAGGAGACGAGGCGCGACGGCGAACCCTTGAGAAAGAATCCTTTGGTGAGGCACAGGATGGCACAGCTAGCGCTCCAGATAGAAGTTGCTTACATGTTTTATTGGCAGACAGCCTGGATGCTCAGCAAAGGGCTGATCCCGAATGTGGAGGCCTCTGTCCTGAAGCTATGGATTACCGAGTTGAGTAGATATTTTGCCGATACTGCTATGCAGATCACGGGACCCTACGGGCAACTGGAAACTGGAACCAAACTGGCTCCGTTGAATGGCTTGGTGCCACGAGGATATCTGGATTGTGTCTCTGCTACTATTGGTGCCGGCACCTCGGAGATTCAGCGCAACATCATTGCCATAAGAGGGTTGGATCTGCCCCGAAAATAGACTCATATTCTGACATTAATATCGGAGACAAGTAAAAAATGGATCTCGGCCTCACAGAACAGCAAGAAATGCTGAAGCTTACAGCCCGTGTTTTTTTGGCCAAGGAGTGCCCTAAAGCAATGGTACGAGAAATGATGGATGACGAAAGAGGCTACCCACCCGAGCTATGGCGTAAGATGGCAGACTTGGGATGGATGGGGTTGGTATTCCCTGGCAAATACGGCGGTCTCGAAGGCGATTTCATCGATCTAATAGTCCTACTCGAGGAGATGGGACGGGCTTGCCTGCCCGGTCCCTTTTTCTCTACGGCTGTGCTCGGTGGCTTAGCGATATTGGCAGCCGGCACTGAAAAGCAGAAGCAGACCATTCTTTCAAAAATTGCTGATGGGAAGATGATCATCACACTCGCCTTAATGGAACCCAATGCTCGGTATGATGCTGCGGGTGTCAGAACACGTGCTGCCATTGACAAGGGTGACTATGTGATCAACGGCACCAAGCTCTTTGTAGAAAATGCCCGCCTCGCCGACTATATACTATGCGTAGCCCGGACGAGTGAGGGCAAGACGCCTGAGGAGGGACTCACCCTATTCCTAGTAGATAGCAAGAATGGGGGATTAAGATGCAGCCTACTTAAGACCCTCGCCGCCGACAAGCAATGTGAGGTTGTTTTTAAGGATGTTAGGGTTCCCACCGAGAATATCCTTGGGGAACCAAACCGAGGCTGGGCTATAGTGGAGAAGCTTCTGGAGCAGGCAACGGTAGCTAAATGCGCTGAAATGGTCGGCGGTGCCCAAGCCACCTTAGAGATGGCAGTGAACTATGCCAAGGAGCGGGTTCAGTTTGGGCGTCCCATAGGAAGTTTCCAGGCAATCCAGCACTACTGTGCCAACATGGTTACCGAGATCAGTGGCGCCCAATTCATCACCTACAAGGCAGCGTGGATGGTGAGCGAGCAGCTTCCGGCTGCCATGGAGGTGGCCATGGCCAAGGTCCAGACGGGCCGCGCATACCAGCAGGCGACCGTCTTGGGGCACCAGATCTTCGGTGCCATTGGCTTCTGCATGGATCATGATATGCACCTCTACTACAGACGGGCCAAGGCCGGAGAGATCCTCTTTGGAGATAGCGATTTCTATCGTGAGAAGATAGCCCAGGAACTTGGCCTTTAAGCGAGCGCGGGACTCAATATCAAGCCGGATGGAAGGAAAAATGCGGAGGTTAAAATGGCTCAAAGAGTAGGCATTGTTGCAGTTTCCCAGACGAAATACGAGGCAAGCAAGCCAGGCTTAAGAATGGCCGAACTAGCACATCAGCCGGTCAAGGAGGTGCTGCAACAGACAGGGCTAAAATTCACCGAGGATGGAAGTGGCATCGATTTCTCCATATCAGCTACAGACGACTTCTGGGATGCTATGACCATTTCCGATACCCCAATTGGAGATGTTATCGGAGCCCATCATCGGTCCGCAGAGAAGGTATCTCAGGATGGTGCCCAAGCGGCGATCTATGCTACTATAGCTATACTC
>DAOUMT010000059.1:0-2224 GCA_034409195.1 Dehalococcoidia bacterium | reverse complement strand
ACAATATAAAGCTCATTGCAGAAGCGACCAACGCCCTGTCGCGTCTGGTCATAGCGCGCTACAAGATGGGCAGCGCCCATAAGAAAGCCTTGGCACACGCCATAGGCGGCGTACTGAAAGACCTCGCCATACCGCTGGGTATCAAATATTTGCCGTAACGTTTCATCAAATGTTGCTTGGAGCATCTGCTCAAGGCACATTAACATTTGATTAAATCCTCTCTCCCCTGGAGGGAGAGAGTTAGAGTGAGGGGGATGGCGCTTCACCCTCATTTTTCGGCAGCCCTTCGGCAGGCTCACTTCGTGGCGACTCAGTGGAGCCAGGACAGGGCTCAGGACAGGCCTTTGCCTCTCCGTTCGGCTGAGCTCACAGCGAAGCCCGTCAAGGGAGAGGAATTTACAGTAAATCGGGCGACTACTTTAGCAATCAAGCCCTGATAAATCAGGAAATTAGATGGTGAATATTGACTATGAAGACTGAGACGAGAGCGACCAGGCGGTGCGCTCCTGCTGACAGGCTGCCCGAATACTCAGAGTACCATGACCAGGGCTGCGACCTATCCCCATCCTGCCTCAAGTGTCCCCTCCCCAGATGCCGCCACGACAAACAGGAAGGAGGCAGGCGTGCATCCAAAAGGCTCAGAGATGCGGAGATTTTCAGGCTGCGTACTGCGTCAGGCAGGAGCATACCCGAGTTGGCGACAGAATTCGACTTGAGCAAACGTAGCATCCAACGAATTATTAGGAGGTTATCCGGTGAATAATGAAAACGTCGCAGGCACAAAGCGAGGCTACGCACAGGAAGCCACAAATAGTAATCTGACCCTGCCCCAGCAGATAAACCGCATGGACCCGGACAGACTGCGGGCATACCGCGAGAACCTGGAGTTCTACAGCGGGTCGCAGTGGCTGGGCCGCTCTCGTTCCCGCGAACGGCGACTTACTTTCAACTATGCCAAGGTTTTCGTGGACAAAATCACCAGCTATCTCATGAGCGGGCTCGGTTTCGCCATAGACCCTGCATCCGCCGAGGATAGGGAGAAAGCCCGCAGGGCAGAAGAAGCCATATACAAGGTGTATGAGTCCAACAATCTGGAGCAGCTCGATTTCGATACCGAGCTCGACACCGCCATCCTGGGCGACGGCTGCTACAAAGTGACCTGGAATTCGCGGGAGCGCCAGGTGCGGGTATCGGCGCCCGATGTACAGGGTATTTTCGTCTGGTGGCTGGGCGATGATGTCACGCGCGTATGGCGCGTCGCCAGTCGCTATCAACTATCGGCCGATGAAGTCAAATTCCTTTACAATGCAGGGGCGACACGACACGTTAATCCTGCCACAGGCAAATCCCAATCGACTGTAATCGAGGTGTGGACAGAGAGGAAATTCGAGCTATGGATTGACAATACGCTGTTCGAGCGAAAGGCTAATCCCTATGGCTTCATCCCCTTCGTCATCTACCCCAACCTCAGGGAGCCCAAGAAGTTCTGGGGAACCTCCGACATCCCCGCTCTTATAGAACCGGCACGGGAGCTGAACCGCGCTCTGTCCCAGCTTTCCTTAATTCTGGAGCTCTCAGGCAACCCCATCGCCGTACTGGAGAATATCGAGAACGCCCAGGATATAGCGGTGCAGCCGGGGGCAGTATGGGAGATACCGGAGCGCGCCAAGGCATACCTCCTCGACCTGCTGCAAGGGGGAGGCATTAAATTGCATGTGGACTACATAGACCTGCTCTACCGTACGCTTCACGACCTATCAGAATCACCGCGCACCGCCTTTGGCGACAACGAGCGGGGCCTCTCCGGGGTGGCTCTAGAGATGGAGCTTCATCCTCTATTACAAAAGGTGAAGCGCAAGCGAACTATCAGGACATCTGTGTACCGGCGCCGCAACGAGTTAATACTCAGGGTGCTGGAAAAGATGGCAGGCGAGAATTTCGGCAACTACCGCTCCCGCATCATCTGGGGCCCAGTCTTGCCGCAAGATAGAGGGCGTCTGGTCCGGGAAGAGCAGATACTGGTCGGCTCTGGCATACATTCACGGCGCAGGGCGATGGATGAGCTTGGCATCGAAGACCCCGATGCAGAGTTAAATCGCTGGCTGGAGGAAGAAACCAGGATAGCTCCGAAACAGGGCAGCCAATAGACCAAGAATGCCGGCCTGGTTACAGGCTATAACCGTATTCCAGGAAGCCGTAGAAGTACCTTCAGTTAGTCCATAGT
>DAOUMT010000058.1:0-5219 GCA_034409195.1 Dehalococcoidia bacterium | reverse complement strand
GATATCTCCCGCTCGCTAATACCGCAGTCATATTTTAATCGTAATACCTCTTTAATCTTGCGCATGGACAATCTCCTGTTGGCCATAGAATCACCTCCATCACCGTGATTCTATGGCACTGTGTTGTCCAGCGCCGCTCTGATAGGGCTGGCCGGTTTGCTCCGAAAGGGTGGCCTACTTTACTCCGAAAGGCCGGCCGATTTGCTCCGAAAAGGTGGCCGTTTTACTCCGAAAAACGCACCGGACGCGATTCGTTAGCCAGTTCAGCGATAGCCTCATTAACCCTCTGCGCAAGTCTACGAGGAAGGGCCTCGATCTGCTTATGCGCTATATGACTGATCTCAAGCCGGTACACGAACCTTTTTCCCGGCCTTTGTTTTCCCCAGATGCTCTGCAAAAGGCATAGTCGGCTCGCCCTCCAGTCGAGCTTTCAGTAAATCCACTGTGTCCTCCAAGTCCTCCAACTGCTCTCGCAGAGCATTATATTCATCTATGCCCAGCAGAACCGCTTTTAGCTCGCTATTAGATATGACGAAATAGGGCTCTCCGCCTTGGGCAACCTCATCGACCAGATGAGTCAGCCTCGGCCTTGCCTCGCTGATAGATATGGATTTAATCTTTGCCATCTCACCAACCTCCTGTTACTGTAAATTGTAACATATATTGTAATAATGTCAACCAACATACTTTTGCAAGGGTTTTCGCACTGTAGTTGCCCAATTCATTGGGCAGCCTCGCCTGATAAATCAGGCAACTACAGAAACGCCTAAATGCCAGACTGCTCCCTTCATCCCGCTTGCCCACCGTTGACCCTTCAGGTATAATAAAAATCGCTGCAGGTACAATTATGAAGTACCTGCACTGTTAAGAACGGCGCATTCGTCTAGCGGCCAAGGACATCGCCCTCTCAAGGCGAAGACCAGGGGTTCGAATCCCCTATGCGCTACCAATTTTTATTCCCCAAGCTAAAATCACGTTCTCTAGCCCTGCTATAAACTAGAATTGAAATCCGGGCATTTTGGGCAAGACCAGACCCATTCCTTATTAAAGCGACCTGTATATCTCCCGACGGTGACCTACACGCACAACAATAACAAGATGTTCTCTATCATCAATGGCATAGATTATCCTGTAATCACCCTGTCGCACCCGCCATAAGCCTGTAATCTTGACCTTTTCCACGCCTCTTGGTCTCGGTGTCTGCGCTAATTCCTTTATCGTTTGCACTACCGCCTGGAAATCATTCTCAGGCAGTCTGTCCAATGCGTGCTGTGCCCGGCGTCTTACCTCAATTTTATACATTCACGCTGCCCGTTTAGAACCACCCTTCCGTGATTTAAGGTAAGCCTCTAACGACATCGTGCCTTCGGTATCCGCTAAAGATGCCAGTCCCTCGGCAGCGTCAATCTCATCCTCCAGTTTGGCGATTATTGCTTCAGTCAGCCAATCCTTCATCGACTTTCCTTTTAAGGCGGCGGAAGCCTTAACGCGATTGCGCAGCTCAGGCTCTATATCCAAGAAGTACCTTGTCTTTTTAATCGTATCTGGCATATTCCTCCCCCTATAAATGCTATGTTCATAGTTATCATAGCATCTGTGCATAGATAATGTCAATTCTTAGTTTCGATTTCATCTCCTTCTTTATCTTCCCCGTCAAGGTCTCAGCCCGTATTTCAACAAGTTTTCTGTTTAAGTCAGCACCCGGCGACACCGGATAACCTGACGTGGTATAATAAATCTAGAGATTAAACCTAAAATGACAAATTGGTACGTTAGAGGTTATACTCTATGCGCTACCAACAATTAAAGGAAGGTGTTATATGGGTGACATACTGGATGAAGCGGCTGCTGTGGTGCAATGCAAGGAATGCCCCTGGTACAAGTCATGCGTGATACCTATGAGGTTCACCGTTGAGGATATTAAGAGGCAATTGCCCGGTTCATCGTTCATAACCGGCGACGCTACCATGTCTCAATACTTTGCCGAGCTCGCTTCGGCGACTCAAAACTTTCTCCTTGAAAGCTGCCCCATTTTCATCGAGCGGCTCAGAGCCAGCCCCAAGCTGGCAGAGCGCATCAAGAAGATGATGCAGAATTGGGGAGCGGAGGACGAAACCGGCTCCTAGCTCAAGCTATCATAGCCCCGATTATGCTGCCCCTCTGATTAAAAACGCGAGAAGAATATCCCACAATCGCCACCACGATGTGATATAATCTGTCCCGGCGTCCAAATGGTGAGATAATCATGATAAAACTGCAAGACGTCTGGCGACTGTATCACATGGGTGAAGAGACCATCAACGCCCTGGCTGGCATCAGCCTGGAAATCAGCCAGGGTGAATTCATATCCATTGTCGGACCCTCAGGTTCAGGCAAAAGTACACTTCTGCATATCATCGGGGGACTGGATTCCCCCACAAAAGGAAACATCATTGTGGATGGGCAGGACCTGAGCAAAGCCAGCGACAAAGAGCTCTCTTCATATAGAAACAAAAAAGTGGGCTTTGTCTTCCAGACTTTTAACCTGCAACCGACCTACAACGCGCTGGAAAATGTGGCTCTTCCTCTGGTCTTTGCCAGAGTACCTCTGGGGAAGCGCAACCAGATAGCAAAAGAAGCCCTGGAGACAGTGGGCCTGGGCGACCGTGTACGTCATAAACCAAACGAGCTCTCCGGGGGAGAAAGACAGAGAGTCGGCATAGCTCGCGCCCTGGTAAACAACCCCAAGATACTGCTCGCCGATGAACCTACGGGTAACCTCGACAGTAAAGCCAGAGAACGAATCATAGAGCTTCTGACTGAGTTGAACAAGGAAAGGGGTTTAACCCTGTTGCTGGTGACCCACGACCTGGAGAGTGCCAAGAACGCCGACCGAATGCTTCAAATGCATGACGGCCAGCTAACCGGACCGGCTGAAAAAAGGTAGTCTTGTGAGTTTTCTCGACCTGCTGCGTACCGCGTTTTCCAACCTGCGGCGCAGGAAACTGCGTAGCTCTCTGACTATTCTGGCTGTAGTCATCGGAGCCGGGCTGGTCTCCCTGCTGGTCTCACTTGGCATCGGCGTGCAGGGATTTCTCACAGACCAGGTCCGCTCGATATTACCCCCCGACGTAGTCATGGTCGCCTCTAACCCGAACGTATTCCAGATAGGCCTTGGAGGTCTGGGCATAGGCAGGAATCCTCAACCCATAGCCGGCAACCAGACCGGTGGTTTCAGCCTGCAGCCATTGACTCCGCAGGAGGTCCAGGAAGTGCAAAACGTTGGGCACATTGCACAGATAGACCCTTTCATAATACTCCAGACAGATTCGGTGAGGCTGCAGGGGTCACAGCAGAGATACCGTACCGACGTCAGGCCTCAGCCGCAATATCAGGTGGATATGGTTAACCTGGTCGCCGGAAAGTACATTACCGACCAGACGCGTGGTGAATGCATCATCGCTAACCAGTACCTGAATGTCTTCGGTTTCAACAGTCCCCAGGAGGCCCTGGGCAAAGAAATCATAATATACGTGACTCAAGCCGCCAGCTTAATCGGGCTGCCTGCACAGACCAAAGAATATAGCTTTACCATTGCAGGCGTCACCGAGAAAACCCTCAGTTCAACCGAGATTATCATCTCTTTGGCAGATGGTGAGGAAATGTCCCGGTTCTGGGCCAATACGCCTGACCTGTATACAGACAAGGTACCCGCAGCCATTCTACAGGTGAGGGTCGACGGCAGCCAGTATGCTGACCAGGTAGCCAGCGAAATTAAAGGCCTCGGCTTGGGCACGATTACATCTGCAGATGTGCTCGGCATCATAGGCACTATCTTCGGCATTGTCCAGGCCATACTCAGCGCCTTCGGGCTGATTGCACTCGGCGTCGCCTCGCTAACCATAGTAAACACCCTGATCATGTCAGTATATGAGCGCACAAAGGAAATCGGAGTGATGAAAGCTGTAGGTGCTTCAAAAGGCACAATACGCATTCTGTTCACCGCAGAAGGAGCTACCATCGGCTTGCTCGGAGGAGCTATCGGCGTGGCTATCGCCTATTTGCTCGGATTCGTCATCGACCGCATCGCCCGCGCCACGTTTCTCAAGGACTTTCAGACCTTCAACGTTTCCGTGTTCCCCTGGTGGCTCATCGTGGGCGTCATCGCCCTGACTACCATAATCGCCATCTTAGCCGCGCTTTACCCGGCTCACCGGGCTGCTGGCCTCGACCCCATCGAATCGTTGCGATATGAATAAATCTAGGAGGATAGGTATTGAACGAGGCAGGAAGGAATCGAACTGCACTGACACTTGAACCCATCGCCATGGTCAAGAACGATATTAAAGAGATGGGAAGGCGTGATTGGGATAAAGTAGTATCCCAGCTTATATTCAGACCCGACATGGAAGATGCCCTGGAAGGGCTGAAAGAATTCTCTCATCTCATAGTACTTTTTCTGTTTCACCTCAGTCCCTCGGGCACAAGTGCAGCCCATAAGATCCACCCGCAAATGAGGCCAGACCTGCCGCTGGTCGGGGTGTTTGCCACACGCAGTCCGGTCAGGCCCAACCCTCTGGGAATGGCAGTGGTTGAACTACGAGACCAGACAAAAAACATCCTTTGGGTTACCGGCCTCGATGCCTTGAACGGCACGCCGGTAGTGGATGTAAAACCATATCTACCGGGCGACAGTATTGCTAAAATCAGGGTGCCTGACTGGGTACATAAACTACATCAGTCTGAATGAAAGTAGCAATCAGATATCGCACAGCTATGTCCAGGATTAAACGGCATAAAAAAGCTGCGACTACCGCACGTGATGCCCGCTATTTAAACCAGCGACTGACCGAAATTTATCGCCTGCTTTCCGCACGCTATGGGCCTCAGCACTGGTGGCCAGCGGATACACCTTTCGAGGTTATCGTGGGGGCTATCCTTACACAATCCGCAGCCTGGGGAAACGTAGAGAAGGCTATCTCAAATCTTAAACAGGCGCGCGCGATGAGCCCCGCGTCCCTGCGCAAGCTCCCCTTGGACCAACTGTCGAAGCTCATCTATCCATCCGGCTACTACAATGCCAAGGCGCTGAAGCTCAGGGCCTTCGTGATACACCTGGAAAAGGCCCATGAAGATTCGCTGGAAAGGTTATTCTCCCTCGACGTACAGCGACTCCGCAGCGAATTGCTCAATATTCATGGCATCGGCCCGGAAACAGCAGACTCGATAATACTTTATGC
>DAOUMT010000057.1:0-4370 GCA_034409195.1 Dehalococcoidia bacterium | reverse complement strand
GCGCTACCAGGTCTTCAAGCCCGGCGGGTATGGTGGAGCTGCCGGTGTCCAGGACATGCAGCTTGCTATAGTAGACATAAACATCTTCGCCTTCGCCAGGCAAATTATCTATGAGCATGGTCAGGGTATCTGACCAGGTGCTGAAACGGACATAAGATGGTGGATAGCTGCCCACCGGATACTCTACAGCCTCGACCTCCATCAGGTCGCTCAGAGACGAGATGGACAGGTCACGGCTTTCTGCCGTGGTGCTGAGCGTGGCCTTGGCCTCGAGGGGGCAGGACAGGCTGAGCTCGCGTAAGGCGTGGTCGATATGACGTTCCAGTTCGCCGTCCGTCCACCTGTAGTTTTGAGAGTCCTCGTCGTGGAGGTCTTTGCGGATTTTAGACCTCATATCGTTGAGGTTCATGGTTTCCTCCTCTGCCTTAGACATTCAAAATGTCTAACCCTATAATCAACCCCCTAAATCCCCCACTCTTGGGGGACTTAAAAACTGGCCCGACATTTCGGGAAAACCCCAGCAGTAGGTGTCCTGCACCTCCGTAATCTACTGAGGGTTGGAGCATCCACTCCCTGCTACCCACTCGGTATTTAGGGCGCACAGCCGTGCGCCCCTACATTGCAGGGGACATTCCGTTACTCCAAATGGTGCAGGGGCGTTCCATAGAACGCCCCTGCGGTTTTCCTTAGTTGCGCACGCCGGTGAGCTTGGCCAGCTTCAGGGTATTGAACAAGGCCAGCGCTACATACCACTTGACCCTGGTGCGGCTGGCGTCTTTAGTCTCCAGGCTGCCCACTTTCTCCACCTGCAAGCCGCCGGGTGCGGTCAGACCTGCCACCGAACCTTCGCCGAAGCCGAGTGTATAGATAGTGGAGCAGTCAGTGGATACGCCCACTGTCTTGCTGTCGGAAATCCAGTCGTTGACGCCTATGGGGATGCCGCTGTAATACTGCACCATCTGTCCGAACTGGTTGCGGTCGAACTCCATGATGCCGCTGCCGGAGCCCCTGCTCAAAGCGGTGAGCTTGCGGCGGCTGCGTTTGCTCATGAGCAGCATATCGGGCTTGCCGCTCTTTATCTTGTCGATCAGCTCGTCGAGTTTCTCCAGGGTGAGTGTGCCCCCATCTGCGCCCATGCTGAGCGTCTGTCCAGCGGCGCACAGCTTGTCAATGCCATTGAAGGACTTGGCGTCGCTGAGGATATCGCCGTTGATGAAGGTATCGTCGAATTTCTGCTGCACTGCCTTGGCCTTGAGCTGTACAATAGCAGCTTCCAGGTCCTGGATGTTGCTGCGAGTTTTAGCCAGGAAGTTGTCCACGTCGGCGTCGCCGCCCAGGATTTTGAGCGTGGCTGTCTGCTGGGTGAAGGTGGGTGTGGACTCGGCCCAGGTATCGCCCACATCGTAGAAGGCCACGGTAGGCGCCTGGTTCTCCTGGTTGTAGGTAAGGCCGTTGCCCACAATCTCGATGAAGGGCAGCACCTGGAGCACTGGGCTATCGTAGATAATGGTCTCGATGACGCCCATTAGCAGGACGTCGTTGGAAAGTTTCGCTGCTTCTGCTAAGGTTAGAGCCATGTTCTTACTCTCCTTCTTAATATTAGGCGAGGCACCGCCTCGCCCCTATAGTTGAATTCCTAATCCCCCTTGCCCCCTTTAGAAAAGGGGGAATTCAGGACGCACAGCCGTGCGCTCCTACAATTGAGTTCCTCACGCCTGAGCGCCGATAGACTTTCACCCTCACCTAGCCTCTCCCGTCAAGGGAGAGGAATGAAACGAGGGCGCTCTACATTCTCAGGGATTTCCTCAGGGCATAGGCTATCTTCTCCGCCGGGGATAGCGCCGAGAGGTCCTGCGGCATACGAGGTGGTGCGCCTGTGGGCACCTTGTTAGCCTCAGCCTCTGCCTCGAGCTGCTGCCTGACCTTGTTTACTATGCCCCGAGCCTGTTCCAGAGAGGCATCTATCTCATCTATTGACTCTCCCTTGACGAGTTCCTCGGGCATGCCGGGCGCGCTGGCAAGGACAGCAGCGCGGTATTTTGCCACTGCGCCGGACAGGGACTGCTTGACAGCAGTCAACTCGCCATCTTTAGAGGCGATGCCTTGTTCGAGCTCCGTTATGCGCGCTTGCAGATTATCCTTGTCCTGCGTCTCCGTATCTCTGGTCTCCTCCGCCATGTTTCACCTCCTCTCGTTAATTAGGGCAGGGCAATAGTAGAACATTAGTTCTCATTTTGTCAAGAGGAAAATGTCGCAGACGCTTGGGAGAGATGCCTTATTCCAGTCTGAGCTAAGCTGAGCCAAAATGTCATAAATTTTCAACTTTTTATCCCCCTGACTTTATGACTTTTTAACGTCCTCTGTGTTATAAAGGTGACAGTCCTTTTTCCTTTTTTTGGTTCTTGGGGTATCCTCACTTTGAGTGTTTTCGCAGCGTAGAATGACAGGGAATGGAAAAGGAGAGAGTGTAGACATACTGAGGGAACGATGTTCTGAAAACCGAGGGGATACCCCAAGGCAATTAAACAAAAGAGATTTCTAATTTATTTAGCTGAATTGAGGAGGTGTCCAGTGGCAATCGATCCGGTATGCAAGATGGAGGTAGATGAGAAAAAACCAGCCGCTACTTCGGATTACAAAGGAAAGAAGTATTACTTCTGCGCTCCGGGGTGTAAAAAAGTTTTCGACCAGAACCCTGAAAAGTACGTAGGTGGGAAGAAGAAATAGAGTAGCCAATATTTGGGCTGGTGAACTGCAGAGGTTGAGGGCACCTCCATTGATAAGGCTCTCGGATCGGGGGATTTAAGCGAGATCGAAAAGCGCAGGATACTTTCCGTCGGAGAACTGGAGGTGCCCTTGGCTATTTAAGTTTATCGCATTCTATTTCTATGTGACTGGCAATTGACAGTGTCAGGAGGATAGGAATGTGGTGGTACGTGCACGATGGGTGGGGTTGGTGGATGGTGTTTGGTGGAATATGGATGCTGCTGTTCTGGATCGCCATCATTTGGCTGGTAGTCTGGGCGGTCAGGTCGCTGACACGGCATAGGGAGCCCAGAGGAGGTGCTTCTGGGAGCCGCGATCCCCTGGAAATAGCCAAGGAACGCTATGCCAAAGGTCAGATATCCAAGGAAGAGTTCGATCAGATTAAGAAAGACCTGTCTTAATTCATGATTTTGGGACGATGTTGACTCGAGATAAAGCTACCGAAATGGTCAGAAGAAGGTACAACCTGGTTGCACCTTTGTACGATAGTATGGAGGGCCTGGTGGAAAGGTCACGCTACACCAAGTGGCGGGACCTTTTGTGGAGCAAGGTGGAAGGCACCCGCATCCTCGAGGTGGGGGTCGGCACCGGTAAGAACCTGCAGTATTACCCTGCGGGTGCTGAAATGATAGCAATTGATTTAAGTGAAAAGATGCTGGAGCGTGCTAAACGTAAAGCCAGCCAGCAAAAGCTGGAAGTGCGCCTGCAGCAGATGGATGTCCAGAGACTCGAATTTGCAGATGAATCTTTTGACAGCGTAGTTGCCTCTTTTGTCTTCTGCGCGGTTCCCGACCCTGTTCGTGGTCTGACAGAGGTTAAGCGCGTATGCAAAGAAGGCGGCAAGGTGGTCTTGATGGAACATATGCGGAGTCCTAATCGTGTTTTAAATTTGTTTATGGATTTTGTCAATCTGGCTTCTGCGCGCATCATGGGAGAGAACGTTAACCGCCGGACGGTGGATAATGTGCGCAAAAGCGGCCTCGAAGTGGAACAAGTTATCGACCTTGGCTTCGGGATCTTCCAGTTGATCGAGGCGAGGAAGAAAGCATAGCATTCGGGATCCACAGTCAAGTCAACCTGGCTACCCGTTAGACTCCTCTAATGTCATTCTGACCCTGAACGGAGTGAAGGGTCAAAATGACACAATTATCTGTATAATGAGCGGGATGGAATCGCCAAACTTGACAAAAGACTGCTTATTGCTTAGAGTACTTTTAATGCTAAAGAGCGCAGTTCCGCTCTATCGGAAGTTAACATGGCAACAACATTCATAATACTTGTAGTTATCGGTTATTTAATCGGGAGTATCCCCACTTCCTACCTCTCCATGCGCCTCTTCACCGGCAAGGATATCCGCACCATGGGCACAGGCAACGCCTCAGTGACGGCAGTGCTCCTGCATGGCGGGAAACGCCCGGCCCTGCTGGCCTTTCTGGTTGAGATGGCAAAGGCGGGGATTTGTGTACTCATCGCTCACTTCATGGGGGGTGAGCTCTGGGCCAGCTTTACTATTGTGGTAGCGGCTGTCATTGGCTGCAATTGGCCCATTTGGCTGAGACGCGGTGGTGGTCAGGGGATGACCATTGGGGTCTCGGGCCTGGTCC
>DAOUMT010000056.1:0-3480 GCA_034409195.1 Dehalococcoidia bacterium | reverse complement strand
GCCTGTGATGGTTAGGCCCATGCTATGGTAAAATCCGCCCACTATCTCCACCGGCGCAAGAGCGGCCACCTCTTCTACGGCTGACTCGAAGAATTTGAGGTCTGCGTCACCCGCCCAGACGTCAGCCACTCTAACATCTGTGACCTGGCTGATTGCCAGCTCGTGCACCGCCGGTCTGGCAGGGTCTTCGATATCCGGGAAATGACGCAACAGATAAAATCGCACCGCCGGCAACTCAGAGGCGGCAGCCTGACGGGTGAAAACCAGAGAGCCTTCCACTATTCTTTCACCATGGGCCTCGCAGATACCTTTCATCTTTGCCCCGAAACGCCTGCCGCCTATTTTGGGATTCATCTCGCTGAGCTTCGTCCGGTAGATGCGGGCCAGCTTCTTGGGGAATCCCTGCACAAAGCCGCGCATCAGTGTGAAATCGTTATCCACCCAGATATAAGGCACTATGTAGCCCGGCTCCCCTCGGAAACTGCACTGAATCATTACCAGGCACTCCTGATAAACCGCCCGCTCCGGGTTGATAAAGGCCAGGTCGGGATTAGATTCGCTCACCGAAACCCACTCTACAAACCACACGATGCCCTTCCCCGGCTCCGGGCCCATCTCCAGAGGCGGCGGAATCAATTCCTTTGCCCGCTTCGCATCGGTGCGAAAAACTAGCTGCATCACCTCACCGCCGTAATACCAGGGCGGCGGTTCAACTATTGACGATTGGCCCCGGGGTGTCAAAGGAAGTGTATATCCCTTCAGCGGAAACTGCTTCGATGTCATGGGACCTCCTCTTTAAGGATATTATAAAACCTGTCTCTGGCATCCCGTTCCAGCCAGGGGCGGTGTCCGCATTTCTCCAGTAGGATAAAGCGGAAATCTTTCAGAACGCGGGAAAGTGGCTCCTTGACCCCTGCGGCGGGATGGGGGTCGTAGTCGCCGTGGATGGCAACTACAGGGCACTTGATTTTCCTTCCCAGCTCAAGAAGCTTGCCGCTGCTTCTGAGCTGCTCAGCCTGCTCCCAGGCACCCTGGAAGATATCGTAGCGGCATTCAAGTATCTCGCCATCATGGGGCAAGGAGTCATATGAGTCAGCTTTAGATAGCAGCCTTCCCAGCCGCGCCAGAGGCGTGTTTTTATCTGCAACGGCGGGGTCGTTCAAAGTACGCATCAGGGAGATGGCTTGCCGTCTCTCTTGCTCGCTAAGCCGGCTCAACCGCATCTGGGTTATGTTCAGTGCATATTTTCCCTCGTAGGGAGCACTGCCAACGAGTATGAGTTTCTTCACAAACGAAGGATGCCGGGCAGTAAAAATGAAGCTGAGCAGTGCGCCCCAGGAGAACCCCACCAGAGTGACAGGAAGGGCCGCGCTTTTCTCCAGGACTGCCTTCAGCTCGTCGACCTGCCCATCGAGCGTGGCCTTTGTTTGCAGCGGCTCCAGGACACCCATAAGTGGAGATAGCTCTCGGGCCACCGGCGCCATTTCCCCGGGCGCACCCGGCCCGCCGTGAATTACAGCTACACGGAAAGACTCGTTGCCGTATTTTCTCAGGTTGAGCATGTTTATAGCAAGTTTAACCTGTTCCACAGCTAAAATAAATGGGGCCATTTTATTGAAGAATACCCGCTAAATTAACGTAGGGGCACAGCGCGCTGTGCCCCTACAGGTTGGAGCACACCCGCTCCAATTTACCCTTGATTTGAAAAAAGGGACGGGTTTGAACCCGCTCTTACGCAAAATTAGCTGCGTTCTATTTATCAGGCAGTGACTTTCTCCACCACCTTCTCCACGCGTACCGCGCAGAACTTGAGCTCCGGGATTTTGGATACGGGGTCCAGCGCTGGATTGGTGAGCAGGTTTGTGGCGCTCTCGGCAAAGTGGAAGGTCATAAAGACCACGCCCTTCATCAAGTTCTTGGTTACCTTCGCTCTGGCTATCACTTTGCCCCGGCGCGAAATGACCCGCACCTTATCGCCATCGGCGATGCCCAGGGCTTTGGCGTCCTGAGGATTTATCTCCAGCTCCTCCTCACCCTTCAGCTCGTTGAGCCCCTTCGATTTGCGGGTCATGGTGCCGGTATGGTAATGGAACAGGCTGCGGCCTGTGGTAAGCACCAGGGGGTAGGTATCATCGGGCCGCTCCTTGGGCGGCTTGTACTCCAATGAGGCGAACTTGCCCTTGCCGCGGCTGAACATATCCTCATGAAGGAACTGCAAACCGGGATGGTCTTCCGTGGGGCAGGGCCACTGCAGGCTGCCGTTCTCCAGCCTGGCAAAGGTGATGCCGCCGTACGAAGGCGTGACATCGGCGATCTCCTTCATGATATCGGCAGCGCTGGCGAACTCGAAGCCCCTGCTCCTCATACGCCGGGCTATCTCGCAGATTATCTGCCAGTCCGGCCTGGCAGTACCCAGAGGGGCGATAGCCCTGCGCACCCGCTGCACGCGGCGCTCTGTGTTGGTGAAGGTGCCGTTCTTCTCGGCAAAGCTGACACCGGGCAGTACCACGTGTGCCAACTGCGCCGTCTCAGTGAGGAAGATGTCCTGCACTACCAGGAACTCCAGCTTGCTCAGCGCCTCCTTGATATGCCTGGCATCGGGGTCGCTGAGCACCGGGTTTTCGCCTATGATGTAAGCTGCCTTTATTTTCCCTTCGTCCATAGCGTGGAACATATCGGTGAGCGTCAGCCCCGGCTCTGAAGGTAAAGTACAGCCCCAGGCAGCCTCGAACTTCGACCTGGCGCTGGGACCTGCTACCTGCTGATATCCGGTAAACACGTTGGGCAGAGCGCCCATATCGCAGGCACCCTGCACATTGTTCTGGCCGCGCAGGGGGTTCACACCCGAAGCCCGCTTGCCCACGTTGCCCGTGAGCATGGCGAGGTTGGCCACAGCCAGCACATTGTCTGTGCCGTGGGAGTGCTGCGTGATGCCCATGGCGTAGAGTATGGAGGCAGGACTGTTGGTGGCATATACCCTCGCTGCCTCAGCGATGGTGGCGGCAGGGACGCCGGTGATCTCGGATACAAGCTCTATGTTGAAACCCTTGAGGGCATTCTTGAACTCTTCGAAGTTCTCGCAGCGCTGCTCCACGAACGCCTTGTCCAGTAAGCCCTCGTCGAATATAACACGGCACATGCCCATGAGCAGGGCTACATCCGTTCCGGGACGGTGCCGCAGCCAGATATGGGCCATGCGGCACAGTGGTATCTCGCGCGGGTCGGCAACGATGAGCTTGGCACCCTTGTCCACCGCCTTCTTTATCTCCAGGGCGATAACCGGATGGTCTTCAGTGGTATTGGTCCCGATTGCGAGGATGCATTTGGCATCCGCAATCTCTTCAATGGAGTTGGTCATAGCGCCGCTGCCGAAGCTTGTGGCCAGACCGGCCACAGTGGGCGCGTGTCAGAGACGGGCACAGTGGTCTATGTTGTTGGTGCCCATTACCGCCCGCGTGAATTTCTGGAAGACATAGTTGT
>DAOUMT010000055.1:0-9399 GCA_034409195.1 Dehalococcoidia bacterium | reverse complement strand
TGCTTGGGCCAGTGATTGAAAAGCTGGCGGCCGCCTAGGCAGGTAAAGTGAAATTCTGAAAAATAAATGTTGACGATAATCCTGAGACAGCCATGAAGTACGGTATCATGAGCATCCCGACCGTGCTATTCTTTAAAGACGCCCAAAAAGTGGATGAGAATTTGGGCGCAGTCCCTGAGGCAATGCTTCGACCCAAGGTCGAGTCGCTGCTCCAGGCGCGATAAGCCTGATGAGGTCCGGATGAAAACGCAAAGGGTCGATGAGCTTGAAAAAAGGATAGCGGAACTGAGGCAACGGATACCGCCCCACTCAATCCCACCAGCTATGCTTCAGGAATTAGAGGAGTTGGAGGAAGAGCTTGAGAGAGTGAGGCAGCAGTCGGGAGAAAGTTGATGCCTGCTATTTAAAAAACTCGACAGCGCAACACACCCGCACTATTCTCCATTGACTGAACTTGCATGAAGTCTTGCCTACCAAAGCCTGCCTTCATTTTCATGCATGGAAAATCACCGTATAATAAGGGGAGTAATATTTTCCCCAGGAGGTAGGGTATATGAGTGAGGGGTTGAGCAAAGATGTGAAAAAGGCGAGACTTAAGGACATCATCCTCAAGCTACATGAAGGCTTGTCAGTGACTGAAGCGAAGGAACGGTTTGAACGGGAAGTGGGCAGTATTACCTCATCTGAGATCGCGGAACTTGAGCAATCTCTCATTGATGAAGGCCTTTCCGCCGATGAGATAAAGAAGTTCTGCAATGTCCACGCCCTGCTCTTTGAATCCACCCTGGAAAAGGCGGCTACTGGGGAAACCTCGCAAGTGCACCCGGTCTACCTGTTCAAACTGGAAAACCGCGAAATTGAAAACCTGGTTGACGCACTGAAGAAAATCGTCGGAAAGAAGGATAAATCTCCATTTCCTGCCTTTAAGGCGCAGGTAGAAGAGGTCTTGCTGAAACTCAGTGGTTTGGAAACCCACTATGAACGGAAGGAGCAGCTTCTCTTTCCGTTCCTAGAGAAAAAAGGCTTCGCGGGACCTTCAAAGGTGATGTGGGGCAAAGACAACGAAATCAGAGACCTTCTGAAGGCAGCATTAGCTGAACTCCCTAGCATTCAGAGCCCGCATGAGTTCCGGGCCTATCTCAAGAAAACATTGGAGCCGTTCATCGATGAAGCACTGGGCATGATATTCAAAGAAGAGAATATCCTCTTCCCCACTTCGCTCGAGAAGCTTGATGCCGGAGATTGGGTGGAAATATTGCGGGAGAGTGACAGCATCGGCTATGCCTTCATTAAAAAACCGGCAGAGGCAACTGACCTCATCAGGCATTTTGAGGCAACACTCCTCGAGCAACCTGTCATTCACGACGAGTCAATCAGCTTGCCCACCGGCATCATCAAACTGACGGAATTGATTTCTCTGCTAAACACCTTGCCGTTTGACCTGACCTTCGTCGATAAGTATGATACGGTGCAGTATTTCTCAAACGGTAAAGATCGGATTTTTCGCCGCACCAAAGCGGTTCTGGGAAGGAAGGTGCAAAACTGTCATCCGCCGCAGAGTGTGTATATAGTGGAAAAGATTTTAGCAGCTTTCAAACAGCGAAAGCGTGATTCTTATGAATTCTGGATCAACCTTCAGGGCAAGCTGATTTACATCCGCTATTTCGCTATACGGGACAGCCAGGGGAACTACCTGGGGACGCTTGAAGTGACTCAGGACATCACCCGAGTCAAGCAATTGGAGGGAGAAAGGAGATTGCTGGATGAAAAAGACTGACCGACTCTGGCCATACCTCCAGCCTCTGTCAATACGTAGCTTGCCCTAAGAGTATAAGGTCTCCCGCATTATCTTTATCTTGACATTTTAGGGATAATGCCGTATAAAGTATTTACCCCGATCCTACTATCCTCTTTAGAGATTTAACTCATAAAGCGGTTCGCCGCGTTCTGACTGCACCGATATCGGCTCTGATTCCGTTTCAACTGAATATTTTCAGTGAACCCGATAATTGGCATAGTATTCTCACATAATGAAGGAGGAGGAGGTTTTCTCATGAAAGTACAGAAGGCAGCCAAACGAGACAGCGAGGTCACGAAAGGTCGTAGATTTATTGAGGGATTATGCAAAAGGTTCCCCGACATCCCCCGCAGCATCATTATCAAGTCAGATGTTCTTCGTAACGGCACGCGTTTCACACCACTGCTGTTAGAATTAGGCCAGCAGAGTTTCCCTCATTCCCTGATGTGGAACCCAGACCACACATGGAACCCAGATTTCAAGGCCGTAGAGGGGGCAGAGCTCGTTACAGTGCCCTGGAAATACGATCTATCCGACGATACGCCTGTTGTCATCCGCTTTGACAAAGATAGCCCCTATGAAATTGCACGGGATGGTGGGCGTCTGTTCCTTCACAGGGACGGTGAGCCAATTGAAGAGGTAAGCTTCGAACCTACCACTGAATGGCTTTACAAGACCACGTCCAACGGCACACTCATGATGTCCGTATTCATGTCATGGTCCCGACAGGCGTTACTCGCCTGTGCACTGCGCTACTGCGAGTATACCAAGACTGGCGATCAGTGCGTCTACTGCTGCCTCGACTCCAACCTCAATGAATACAGGGATCGTGGATTCAAGTACGAATTAGCTCTTAAGCCCAATGATGCAGCTGAAACCTATCGGGCTGCTCAGGAGGAGGTAGGCTTTGTCAGGAGTCTTGCCATGACGGGCGGGAGCTTACTTAATACATCCAAAGAGTGGGAGAGATATGTCGCGATCTTTAGTGCCTGTAATAAAGTGCGCAAAGAGATGGGCAAACCAACTCAATTTGCGGCATGCATGACTGCTCAGCCAGATTCGTCTTTACTGCGTAGGCTGAGGAAGGCAGGGCTAGATAACATTGCTCCTAACATGGACTGTTGGGAAGAGTCACTGTGGCCGGAAATTGTGCCAGGGAAGCATAAATTTGTGGGCAGAGACTACTGGATCGAGTCCCTCAAAAAGAGCGTGGAGGTCTTTGGAAAGGGCGAGGTAGGCAGTGTCTTTGTGGTGGGTCCAGAGATGGCAGCCTCCACAGGTTTCAAGAGGGAGGAGGAAGGAATAGCTTCTTGGACGAGGTGCTTTGAGTGGCTCTTGGAGAGAGACATCATACCCATGACGAGCCAATGGGAAACAGAGGTTGGCTCTCCCTGGAGTGACCGGGTTCAGCCTTCCACAGATTATTATCTTTCGGTGGCACGCGCACGACACCAGCTTGTGGAGGATTCCGGAATACACAAATTCCATTCACATCACTTTTACAAGTCTGCAGCATGGAGCACGGACGCAGACTTTTACCGCCTGGTAGGCGGCCATAAATGTGAGGACGAATAGTAAAAGAGCAGGCTCATTTCGGTTAACTGTTATCGGTCTCTTCTTTTGCGGTGAGAGGAAGAGTACATTTCTTCACTATCTTATTCTCATTGTTGGGCGTAACATGTGTCATACAGACAATGACCTTTTTAGTATTAGCCGCCAGGTCCATAGCGCCCGAGCCTGGTGCAGACCAGGATCAAGTGCGCGGTTGATCACCACAGCATCAAATCCTTCTTCTTGAGCCTTGAGAGCACAATTGACAATGACGGGCTGTCTTAGCATCTCAAGACAATTCTCTCAGCCCCTATACTCGAAAGAAGGGGCACGATAATGGCTAAAGCGATGTCCCATTCTAGCGATTCAATGATAGTTACTTTCTTTTCCCAAAAGTAGTCATTTGCTGGTAGAAAACCGCCGAGATGGCTACTACAAGCTCACTCATGCGGCTCTGCTGCCATTTCCTGGTGACAATATCAGAGAACGCCGCCATGGTTTGCTCAATGTTCTTGGTCTCTACTTGGTACAGAGCCAGGTACTTCCCCCTTCCTTTGGCAGGATTGGGATCTTCATATCGAGTGGCACTAACGAAGCCCGGTGTTTCCAGGATGTCTGGTATATGAACGTTGTTGTACCAATCCTTGAACTCTTTCTCCCGCGAAGGGTCGCCGCAGTCGGTCTCTGCAACGAGAAGCCACCTCTCCATTTCGTTTCTCCTTTCCATTTCCTTGCATCTTCAGGCGTGTTCGAGCCAAAGGAAAGAGCTTTTTAATCCAGGCCAGGCCAGGGGAGCAATGGTACTCGAAAATCAAGAGCCTTCCTGAGTACATGCGACTTATATAATATTATGCCCGCTATCTCGTCCCGACTCTGATTCTTGTCTCTCTATAGAATTTTTCTCGGTTTCACGGGTGGCGGATTAGGATAGCAAGTATCCCCCGTCTACCAGCACCAAGCTGCCGGCCATGTAATCAGCGGCTGCGCTCGCCAAGAAGAGTACAACCTTGGCAACATCGTCTGGCTCACCCAAACGGGGCAGAGGAAGGCGCGCCATAAAGTCCTCTGTCAGTTGCTCGAGGGGTTCACCACGGTCACGAAGAGCTGCCGCCAGTGCCATTGAACCAGGCGTCATAATAGGGCCCGGTGCAATTGCATTGACTAAGATGTTATGAGGCGCTAACTCGCGAGCTAGCGCCTTCGTGAGTGTAATAACCCCTCCCTTGGAGGCATTATAGTGTGACAATTCCAACCTGGTAGGATGCAGGCCATCCATCGAGGCCATGTTGACGATCTTACCCCCGTGTCCAGCCTTGATCATCTGATTAGCAGCCACTTGAGAATAGAAGAACATGCCTTTGAGGTTAATGTTGAGTGTTCTGTCCCACGTTTCTTCGTTCATCTGCAAAGCCGGAGTGAAGCTGAAGATGCCTGCATTGTTGACCAGGATGTCAAGGCGACCAAAGGTATCCACGATGGTCCGAACCGCTTTCTTGGCATCAGCGATTTTAGCTGCATCAGCATAAATGGCCAGCGCCTTGCCTCCATTGCCCCTGATCTGCTCTACAGTCTGCTTTGCAGCTTCCATATCAATATCGGTGATCATTACGCTAGCGCCCGCTTGCGCCAGGCGGAAGGCAACTGCTTGGCCGACTCCCTTAGCTCCGCCAGTGACGATAGCGGCCTTTCCGGTCAGGTCGAAAAGTTCCACGATGTTATGACTTATCATGTATGGCCTCCTCTCAACACCTCTTGTCTCCTATCTATTACTGTGCCCTAATGATTGGGAAACATCTTCGGTTTGCTTATGGTCCTCGCTTTAATCACGGCATCAATAAAGGGAGTTTTAAACCGAGAGTATTTCACAGGTCATATCTCCAGGCCAACCTCAGTTGCTTCGTCCGTCGCTTCTCTGGCATTTCGCGGTTCAGCGCAATCTCCTATCGTGAAGATTTTGGGCACAATGCCCTGTAGCTCCCCGGCCAGCTTGTTATCGGGTCTGGCGCCCACCGCCAGGACCACGGTATCAGCCTCGAGCAAAAAGACGTCCTCTTCAACCTCGATATATACCCCTTTTTCGGCTATCTGACGGATCGGACAGTGCGGATACAGAGGGATATGAAGCTTGATTAGCTGCTTCATTAGAGCCCTGTAGAGGAACGCTTCGACGGGAACGCTGGTGCCCCCGAGACGTCCCCTGCTCACCAGCGAGACCTTCTTGCCCAGCTCCGCCAACTGGATGGCAACCTCCATGCCCAGGGACCTCGCCCCAATGACCACCGCTCTTTCCCCCACTTGCACCTTGCCTAAAAGGACGTCGTTCGCCTGAACCACGTTTTTGCCGTTAGCCCCGGTCACATCCAGGGTCTGAGGGACAGCCCCCGTAGCTAATACGACCACGTCAGGCTTTGCGTCTTGGACTAGCTTCCTGGTCACGTTCTTACCCAGGATGACCTCTGTCCCTGATCTGCTCAAGTCTAGCGACAAACGCTCCACAAAACTGCTGTAATCGCTCTTGGACTCCTGGACTGAGGCGATGCTCCACTGACCGCCCAGCTTGTCACTTCGCTCGTAGAGGGAGACCTTGTGACCTCGCCGGGCGAGAAGCGTCGCTGCCTGCATGCCGGCAGGGCCCCCTCCCACCACCATGACTTTTTTCGGTGAGGCCGCGGGCTTCAGTGCGAGATCCCTCTCACGAAAGAGGAAGGGGTTCACCGTACAGGACATCGCCCTTTTCGCCAGACCAGATATGCAGTTATTGCAGTAAAGACATTTGTAGATTTCATCCAGCCGTCCTTCTCTGGCTTTATTGGGCAACTCCGGGTCAGCCAGGAGCGGCCTGCCCAGAGCGATGAAGTCGGCCTTGCCTTCCTTTAAGACGCGCTCCCCCAGTATCGGGTCGATTCTGCCAGCGGTTATCACCGGTATCCCGACCGCTTTCTTCACCCTTGCCGCCAGCGGCACCATGTGGCCGGGCGGATACAGATAGCAAGCGATAGTGCCTGCGGATAGGTACTCAATGCCGCCCGATATGTTCGCAGCATCCGCACCAGCCTGCTCCAAGAAAATGGCCTGCCGCACACCCTCCTCCAAAGTCGTGCCGCCGTCATAATCATCGTATCCGTTCATTCTGACGATGAGAGGGAAATCCCGTCCCGCCTTCTTCCTCGAACGGGCCAGAATATCGCTCATAAACCTTGCCCTGTTCTCGGCGCTGCCTCCATATTCATCCGTTCTATGATTCGTCATCGAAGACATGAACTCGTTAATCAGCAAGCCGTGGGCTGCGTGGAACTCGGCACCGTCAAAGCCGGCGTCCCTAGCTCTTCGCACTCCCTCGGCGAAATCTTCTACATAGCGGTCTATATCCTCCCGGAACATCTCCTTAAAGACGACCCCGCGTTTCGTGAAGCGAGACATCCAGGGAAGTATGGAGGGCACAGGGATAACCAGCGTCTCCGGATTCTCGATTTTGAGCAATACCATACCCAGATGCGCTAGCTGAATGGCCATCTTTCCGCCATTCCGGTGTACAGCCGCCGAGAGCTTCTTCAACCCCGGAATATATTTGTCGTCGTAGATGCACAGGTGGACCGTGCCGGCTCCGGTGCTGACGCTGGTGGCCTGGGAGAGTATGAGGCCGGCGCCGCCTTTAACCCTTGCCAGATAATAGTCGAACATGTCGTCAGTCACATAGCCATCGGGGATAGCAAGGGCATTGCCCATAGCCGCCAGCACTATCCTGTTCTTGAGCTCCATGCTGCCTATTCTTCCCGGCTTGAATAACTCGGTGAGTTGACTCATTCTTTGCCCTCCTTTTCGAGCCCGCAGCGTTGCCCGACATGGCGCCCTACAAGCTCTTCTATCTTAATGACTTAGAGCCCTCTTACGCCTACTGAGAGTTCACTGGCAATTTACTGTATTTAATATTCGTCCTTATACCACATGATTTTATACTCATCCAGCTCTATATGCTTCCCGGGTGGGACCACAAGGGTAGTCATGGGATGCTCAACAATAGCCGGGCCCTCTATGCGGTTGCCGGCCTCCAATAAATCCATCTCCCATAAATCAAACTCCTTCCATCCTCTGTGATATACCTGCCTTCGCCCCTTATGAGCAGTCTTTGGCGGTTTTCTATTCTTAGTAGTATACGTAGGCACGCTGGGTTTCACTCTCTCCACATGCGCTTCGAGACCAACTGCGGTGATAGCATGTCCTATCTCGCCCATCGGAACCGCTATGGGATAGATAGAGGCGTAGGTCTTTTCAAAACTATCGATCAGCTTGTCCACATCTCCTCCTACCCTCACCATCCCAATTTCAACAGGAGACTCCCAGCTAGCCAGCTGCCCCAGATATCTGGCATATATGAAATAGCTGAAACTAATTTTTTCTCTGGGGAACCCTTCCCGCTCAAGCTCTTCATAGGCTTTTTGCTCCAGCTCTTGCCATGCTTGGTTCAGAGGTTCAGCTTGCCACATTTTGAACTCGTCAGGCATCCCCCTGGGAATGACACTAATAACGCTCTTTTGATAGCGATGAAAATAGTCGCCGGCTGCAACCCCATAGGCGGAAAATGCGGCTGCCCAGGGAACAGTGACTATGCTAGCCAGCTCAAGCCCCTCGGCCACTCCCCACATGTGCAGCGGGCCGCTTCCACCGTAAGCGATCAGTGTATATTCTGCAGGATTGTATCCCTTTGCCAGCAATCTGGAATTAACTGCATCCCGCAATTGGCTATGTAGCAAATCTAAAACTTTGCTCGACATGTCAAAAACATCGCCTCCCAGTGGCTTTGCCAGACGCTCATCCAATGCCCTCAGTGCTGCCTCCCTATTGAGCTTCACCGAGCCGCCCAAGAAATAATCTGGATTGATATATCCCAGAGCCAAGTCTATATCTCCGATGGTAATGTCTGGATATTGGTAGCAGGTGCCAACTAGAGCCCCAGCGCTTTCAGGGCCAAGGGTAATCCTTTTCAACAGCTTATCCACGTGAACTACCGTACCAGTGCCTGCACCAACTGAATCTATAGTCACCATTGGCAAGTTCAATTTGTGACCAGCAAAGGCAGGCTCTGGCTCTACGGGTATCTGACCATTAGCTATCACCCCTATGTCGAAGGAGGTGCCTCCTAAGTCAGTGCAGACTATATTTTTGAGTCCTCTTATATCTCGTAGCAATGCCTTGGCACCAAGCAGTCCTCCAACAGGACCCGAAGCGATGGCCTCGTATAGCCGCGGATAGTGAACCGTCACTGTTGCTCCGAATGAAAGCAAGGTTTGGAGTTCATGATGGTAGCCGTCCCCCTTTGCTGCTTCCTCTACTCTAAAAAGCTGTTTAGCCACTGGCTCCGCGGCGTAACATTGAAGCAGTAGACTCTTGCACCTTTGCGATTCAAAGGAGACCGGGCAAATCTCGTAAGAAGTTATCACAGGCACGTCGAGAGCCCGTTGTTTTATCACCTCACGGGCAATCTCTGCTGCCCTTCGTTCATGCGCTGGATTGACATACGAGTGAAGGAATAAAATGCCGATCACTTCCACTCCGGCATCCAGTAGTTCTTCGGTGGCTTTCTTCACATCGTCCTCAGACAAACGGACTACCACTGTTTCAGGAGGGAGATGGCATCCCACAAAGTAGGTAGGGCCCTTAATGCGTTCAGTTATCCCTTTGACAAGATGTAAATCCACCAGCGATGGCGTGTGCTCGTGGAGAGCGTAGTGAAGTGTGTCTTCATAAGAAAGTGCCAGCCATGTGAGCCCTCTTTCCATTTGGACAATGTGCTCGTAGCCTCTTGTTACCAGCAATCCCGTTTTCTTGCCCGTTCTAGTAAGCAGGGTGTTAAGCATGGTTGTACCGGTGTAAACAATTGAAACCGCTTCTTCTTTCACGTCATGAGGGCCAAGCTTTACCGCACGGGCAGCATCGGAAATGGAGGACAAAAAACTTTGAGACTCGTCCTGGCGATTAGTTAACGCTTTTCCTAAGCTGAATCGTCCCGCTTCGTCTACTAAGAAGGTATCAGTCATTGTCCCACCAGCATC
>DAOUMT010000054.1:0-10671 GCA_034409195.1 Dehalococcoidia bacterium | reverse complement strand
GCTTGGTGTGAACATACTGACCGAAACTACAGCCCGGAAGATAACCAGCGAGGGCGTGGTTGCTCGAGATGCCGAGGGCAAAGAGCAGGTGATAAAGGCAGATACCGTGATACTCGCTGCAGGCTTCAAGTGCGACAATCTGCTTGAGAAAAGGCTCAAAGGCGTTGCTCCGGAGGTCTATGCTATCGGAGACTGTGTGAAGCCGGGCAAGATAGAGGGGGCGATCAGCGCTGCGTGGCGTGTAGCGCGCCAGATTTGAAAAAGAGGGTGCTCAAATGCCAAAGACGATAGTGATGCCTGTCACTCTGGACACCAAGGGTGAGGAGGCGAAATATCTCAAGGAGCAGATAGAGAGAAAAGGCCACAAGACTATAATCATAGACGTCGGCGTTTTGGGCAAGCCTCTTTTTAAAGCTGATATTTCCCGAGAAAAGGTTGCCCGTGCTGGCGGGAAGAGCCTCCGGGAACTGGTGGAAGCAGCGAAAAAAGGCGCTGATAGAACGGAGGCGACAAATGTGATGATTGAAGGCGTGAAGAAGATTGTGCGGAAGCTTCACGCCCAGGGAAAGCTCGACGGCATTATATCGCTGGGTGGCTCCACAGGTTCTGCTATCGGGACATCCGTAATGAGCACGCTGCCCATCGGTGTGCCCAAGTTTATGGTCGCTACAGGTTTTGAGCTGCAGTTCGTCGGTGCCAAGGACATAACGATAATGCAGACCCCTGCTGACATACTGGGGCTTAACTCAATTATGAGGCAGACTCTCGCCAGTGCCGCCGGAGCGATTGTGGGCATGGCTGAAGCCAGGGTGAGAGAGAAAGCCAGACCTCTAATAGGGATAACTGCCCTGGGAGTCACCACGCCCGCGGTTATGAGCATCAAGCCGCTCATCGAGGAAATGGGATATGAGGCCCTGGTGTTTCACTCGAAGACGCCGATACTGGACGAGTTGATTGGTGATGACAGGGTCAGCGGCGTCATTGACCTGACAACTTTTGAGATTATGATACCGCTATCTTTCCATCTGCCGGCGGAGATGGCGGAGGGCAGGCTCAGCATTGCCGGCGAAAAGGGACTTCCTCAAGTCATCGTCCCCGGCGGCCTGGATATGTTTATCTTTCCGGGGACAAAGGAGACCGTTCCTCCCGAATACAGCGAACGGCGGATTCACGTGCATGGCCCTGATACGGTTTTGGTGCGGACCACCGGGGAAGAGGTAGCAACAGCAGGCAAGCTGCTGGCTAAGAGAGCAAACAGCGCAAAAGGGCCTGTTGCCATAATGATTCCGCTGGGCGGCTTCTCTGCTGTGGACGCGGAAGGCCAGCATTTCTATGACCCGCAGGCTGACGCAGCTTTTGTCCGAGTGATCAAGGATAATATAGAAAATAAAGTTGACATAATAGAGGTAAACGCAAATATCAACGACATCAGGTTTGCCCGGAAGGTAGTAGATGTATTCGATAAGCTGCTCACAAAGGGAGGCGTCCGGCATGGCTAAGAGGTTCACCAGAAAGGAAGTCCTGAGAAGGCTCAACAAGGCGATTAAAGAGGGAAGGCCGGTTGTAGCTGCGGGGAGCAGTGCAGGTATCATAGCGAAATGCGCTGAGCTTGGGGGAGCCGATTTGATAATGGTCTATAGCTCTGGGAGGGAAAGGCTGAGGGGACGTCAGACAAACATTGTGGAGAACTCTAATGAAGAGACCCTGAAGATGTTCGACGAGATACAGAGCGTGGTGGAGGACACTCCGATCGTCGGTGGCATACACGCTACTGAGCCTCCTGGTTTAGATTTAAGAAAAATGGTGAAAAGGTTTGTAGATACGGGGTTCTCGGGAATAATCAACTTCCCCACATTCGGATTCTTCGATGATAAGAACTGGCGCAAGGAAAGAGAGGCTCAGGGCACAGGGTTTTCCAGGGAGGTTGAACTTATCCGTGCAGCACATGATATGGGCGTATTCACCATGGCCTATGTCTTCTTCCCGGCAGATGCGCGCTCTATGGCTGAAGCAGGGGTCGATGTCATGGTCGCCCACGCGGGGGGAACTGCCGGAGGGCTGGTCGGTTTTGATTCCATAGCGGCGACCATGAAAGAGGCCGCAGGCCTGGTGCAGAAGATTATAAAGGCAACTAGGAAGGTGAACCCGGATATCATCTGCTTGGCTCACGGGGGACCTATCGTGAGCCCTGAAGATACTGAATATATTTACCAACATACGGACGCGGCAGGCTTTGTGGGTGCCTCCAGCATCGAGAGAATCCCCGTGGAGAAAGCAGTGACGGGGATAGTCCAGGAATTCAAGGGTATAAAGTTGAAGGTAAGAAGGTAAAAGTAGCGGCGTGACTCCTGTCACGACGTAATTTCGTCGCCACGGGAGTGGCGACGTTACATCTAGGGCAGACACATGGGTCTGCCCCTACTTTCCGGTTGAACCGTGGCCGCCGGAGCCGCGCTCGGTTGAGGAAAGCTCGTCAACCTCGACCAGCGGCAAGTTTGCCATTTTGCTCACGACCATCTGCGCTATGCGGTCGCCGTGCTTTATTTCGAACGTGGCATTGGGGTTGAAGAGGTACATGGTGATCAATACCTCACCGCGGTAGTCGCTGTCTATGGTTCCGAAGGTGATGCCGACTCCTTTCGCTGACAGGCCGGACCTGGGTCGTATCTGGACATCATACCCGCCAGGCACTTCGATGGCGATGCCCGTGGTAACCAGCTTGGGCTGAGTCCCCGCAAGCATTATAATACCTTCACCTTCGATGCAGGCAAAAACGTCCAGCCCTGTAGAACCGGGCGTAGCCCTCCTGGGGAGCCTGGCATGAGGATGCAGCCTTTTGATTTTTAGTTGAGGATGTTCTCTGGGCATTTATTTCTAAAGAGGGCGAAGCAGCGCTTCGCCCCTACAATTTGAATTGGGCAGACACGTGGGTCTGCCCCTACGCCTTATCTAAATCTGGTGGGTTCTGCCGCAGTGCGGGCACTTAACGGTGGCTATTCCGATGTTGGAGGGCACCTTCAACCTGGTGCCGCACTCGCAGTCTATGAATTTGTAGCCGCTCTTCTGCCACAGCAGGTCTCCCACCTCGCGGGTGCGCTCCAATCTGCCGGGCTCGGGCTGTTTGGGCGCTGCCTCAGGCGCTCCCGCTGCCCGGAGACCGACAGCGCCTGCTCCGGCAAGGGCGGTAGCGGGAATGATACCTCCAGCACCGCCTGTGTGTACCTGCCCGTAAGCCTTGTCATAATCGGTATAGGATGCACCACCGGCCATGGCGCGGAGGATGCGTATCCTCTCAGACAGAGGGGGGTGAGTGGCGGTAAGATCGCTTGCCGATCTTCCCTGCGCTCGGAAGGGGTTGACGATATACATGGGTGCTGTGGCCTGATTAGCCGACTTCAATTGTCCGGTCGAGACGCCGATTTTCTCCAGCGCCGAAGCCAGTCCTTCGGGGTATCTGGTGTAGAGGGCTGATGAGGCATCTGCCAGGTATTCCCTCTTTCTGGAGATGGCGTAGTAGATAAGCTGAGCCATGATAGGTGCCAGTATCATCAGAATGATTGCTACGGCAAGAATTATTAACTGCCCCTGGCCGCCGCCTCCTCTGGACCTCCTGCCGCCGCCGCTGAAGATAAGGGCTTGAGAACCGTACCAGGCGAGAATGACGATAGTCCCCAGAAGCACGCTGCACAGTGCCATCAGCAGCACGTCGCGGTGTTTAATGTGAGACATTTCATGCCCGATGACGCCTTCAAGCTCATCGCGGTTGAGCTTGCTCAGCAGCCCGGAGGTTATAGCGACGGAGGCTTTGTTGGGGTCGCGTCCGGTGGCGAAGGCATTCAACGCAGGGTCGTCGATGATATAGACATCGGGCATCTTTTCGAGTCCCGAGGCAATCTTCATCTCCTCGACTACGTTGTAAAGGCGGGGGTTATCGTCCGGGCCTATCTTTATAGCCCCCGACATCGACAGCATGATACTGTCACCCTGGAAATAGGCGACGAGGTTCATTATCGCCCATATCACGAAAGCAATGAACAGGCCAGCGAGGCCATTGCCAAAGGCATAGCCCAGGCCATAGCCGATGAGGAGCAGCAATATCCCCATGGCCGCCACCAGTATCACCGACCTGACCTGGTTAGACCTGATTTGTTCCCACATAGCTAACTAGGTTTCGGCTGCTCGAAGCTGACCTTGGGCACTTCCCTCTCTTCAGCTGCTTCAACCGTAAAGAACTCGCCCTGTTTGAAGCCGGTCATGCCAGCTACCATGTTGGAGGGAAACATTTGAATCCTATTGTTATAATTCAAGACCGAATCGTTGTAAAACTGGCGGGAGAAACTTATCTTGTTCTCGGTCGAGGTCAACTGCTCCTGAAGGGCCAGGAAGTTCTGGTTGGCTTTAAGGTCGGGGTAACGCTCGACCACAGCCAGCAGCCTGCCCAGGGCGCCACTGAGTTCGCCTTCAGCCTTGGCCTGAGCAGCCGGGCCCTGACCTATGGCTTGCTGTGCGATGGTGCGTGCGTTGGTAACTGCTTCCAGAGTGGCGCGCTCGTACTGCATGTAGCCCTGAACCGTCTGTACCAGGTTCGGGATGAGGTCATGCCTCCGTTTTAGCTGGACGTCGATCTGCGCCCAGGCATTCTTCACCTGGTTGCGCAGCCTCACCAGTCCGTTGTAGATGAAGACGAAGTAGAAAAGGAGCACTACTATGATTCCCACAATAATCCAGACTGCAATCATGCAACACCTCCGCTGCCGTTTTTGGCTTACTTACGTGACTTTAATGCTTTCCCGATGAAGCCCATGACGTGTCCATGGTGATCCGCGGCATGAACTGGCCCCTCTGAAAGCTGCGATATCAACTGGTCAACCTCACCGCCATCGAACCACAACCCATCACCCTTAGGGCAGGCATCGATAAGCACCTTTGGTTTCTCACCTATATTTACCTTTCTCATCTTCTTGCCGCAGATGGGACATTTTCTCTTTTTCTCCGAAGTCTTAACCTCAGGTGCAGTGGTGAAGTAAGCCGGGTACAAATGGGGGTCTTCCAGATTCTTGCTCTCCAGGAAAAGCTCCAGCTCCCCGGCATCGAACCAGGTCCCGCCGCAGTGCACGCAGTGGTCAACCTCGATCTTGTCGTGCTCGACCACAATCATGGGATTTCTACAGACTGGGCATTTCATTAAGATAAACCCCCGAAATCATTAGCCAAGTTTAGACAAAGAGCCGATATATGTCAAGATTGAGATTGATTAGGCTTTAAAGAGTTTTGCTTGACAGTATGAATTGGAATTGATACAATTTCTTGGTACGCAATTTTGGGGAGGAAGACGATTTACGCTGTAGTTGAGACTGGTGGCAAGCAGTACAAGGTCTCTCCGGGTCAGACCATCGAGGTGGAGAAGCTGGCTGCCGGCGGGGATACTGTTGAGCTGGACAAGGTTTACCTTGTTGCCGATGGCGATAAGGTTACTGTGGGCAAGCCCACTGTACCTGGGGCTAAGGTCATAGCCAACGTAGTTGGTGACGGCAAAGGGGACAAGGTAATCGTGTACAAGTTTAAGGCTAAAGTGAGGTACCGCAGAAAGAGGGGACACCGCCAGCCTTATACCAGACTTGCTATTAAAGAGATAGTTGTCGGCTGAGGGAAGGAGACCTAGAGGAAATGGCACATAAGAAGGGCGGCGGTAGCACGCGGCTGGGGCGCGACAGCAAACCCAAGATGCTGGGTGTTAAACGTTACGATGGCCAGATGGTCAGCGCCGGAACGATACTGGTACGGCAGCGTGGCACGCGTATTCATAAAGGAGATAACGTAGGTCTGGGCAGGGATCATACCCTGTTCGCTCTTATCGATGGCATCGTTAAGTACGAGCCAGCCTCCAAGGACAGGAGAAAGGTGAGTGTTTACGCGGCTGGGGGGAAGGAGGCATAGTGAAACCGAAAATACATCCTGAATATAAAGAGGCTAAGGTTATCTGCGCCTGCGGCAATACTTTTACTACCCGTTCCACGAAACCGCTTCTGAAAATAGAGCTGTGCAACAAGTGCCACCCGTTTTTCAGTGGTGGGGAGCGCCGGATTGTGGATACTGCGGGGCAGGTGGAGCGCTTCAAGCGCAGATATAAAGCCAGGGAAGCTAAGTTAGCCAAAGAAGTAAAAGAAGCTAAGGAATAGCAGCCAAGTGGCAGAGAACCAAGCCGGGCGTCCTTCCCAGGAAGGACGCCCTTTGTTTAGGAGAAGCATTGGCTAAGAAATTCTATTACGGCGGGCAGGCGGTTATTGAAGGCGTGATGATGCGCGGCCAGAAAGGCATAGCAGTTGCCGTACGCCAACCCAACGGCCAGATTGCGGTAAGCAGCGAGCGCCTGGGGAGTATGTCCACAAGCCGGGTCAGGGAGATTCCCCTAGTGCGCGGCATACTCGTTCTAATAGAGACTCTGGTTCTGGGGATACGTACCCTTTTCTATTCTGCTTCGGTGGCAGTAGGCGAGGAGATAAAGGTCACTCCGTGGATGCTCTGGGGCAGTCTGGCTGTGGGCTTTATCATAGCGCTGGGGCTGTTCCTGGGGCTGCCGCTCGCGGCAACTCACTATGCCGACCCTTATGTCTCATCCACGGTAAGCAACCTTATAGATGGGGTTATCCGGCTATTTATCTTTATTCTTTATCTTTGGTCTATATCTCTGATACCAGATATCCGGCGTGTGTTTGCCTATCACGGGGCAGAGCACAAGACTATAAATGCCTACGAAGCCGGGGAGCCTCTGGAGGTGGAGAAAGTCAGAAAATACAGCACTGCCCATTCCCGCTGCGGCACGAATTTTATCCTCATAGTTATGGTTATCGCTATCATTGCCTTTGTCTTCCTGGGACGCCCTCCGTTATGGTTGCGCTACGTAGAGCGAATTCTGATTCTGCCGGCAATCGCCGCGGTAGGCTACGAGGTAATGAAGTTCGGTGCGGCGCATATCCATAACTTCTTTGTGCACATTGTTCTTATTCCGGGGCTTGGCCTTCAGGTGATGACTACCCGGCAGCCTGACGACGGGCAGATCGAGGTAGCTATCTCAGCGCTGCAGCGGGTCCTGGCTCTCGACGCTGAGACCTCGCCCCAGCTCGCGGAAGAAACAACTTCTGTTCCCGGTATGGCAGGCGGGCCCGGCGGCGTCCACCTGTAGCAGGATGGTGTCCTCATCGCAGTCTATGAGCACTTTCTTCACATTCAGATAGTTGCCCGAGGTTGCTCCTTTGTGCCACAGCTCCTTGCGGCTGCGGCTGTAGAACCATGCCTGTCCTGTGGCTAAGGTCTTCTCCAGGGATTCCCGGTTCATGTAGGCTACCATGAGCACCTCGCCGGTCTTAGCGTCCTGGGCTATAGCTGGAATCAAGCCTTTATCGTCAAATTTTACCATTTCAACCCCTTCTTTCCGGGGATATCCTGAATCATAAACAACGTCGAATATCCCAAATCCGAGTCAGGTGTACAGGGGAAATTCATGAATTGCCCCTACGAACCCTACATCCACATCTGGGCACAGCATGCTGTGCCCCTACATTTTATAACCTCCTAACCCTGTTTAACAAAGAGTAAATGTTTGCTTTCTGCCATATCCCCTTTTAGGAAAGGGAGATTATCATCCTTCCAGTTTGACTTTTCTAACAGCTTTGAAGGCATCGGCCAATATCACGTCGCCGGTATATATCGCCTTGCCCACAATAGCTCCTTCCACTCCCATCTCGGCAAGCTTGGTCAGATGGTGAACCGAGCTTATCCCGCCTGCGGCGATGACAGGGGCTCTCACCTGGGATAGAAAATCTGCAATCGCTTCAAAGTTGGGGCTGGTGAGCGTACCATCGCGGCTTATATCGGTATAGATAAAGCGCATTACGCCGAGTTCAATCATTCTGCCCGCCAATTCGCTGGCTATCTCCTTGGATTCTTGGAGCCACCCTCTTGTAGCCACTGTGCGGTCTTTAGCATCTATGCTGATGATAATCCGGCCCCTGAACCTCTGGCAAGCTTCTTTTACCAGGTCTGGCTTCTCCACCGCTACTGTACTTAGAATCGCTCTGTCCACGCCCGCAGAGAAGAGCTGCTCCATAGTCTCTATGGTGCGTATGCCGCCGCCGACCTGAATGGGGATGTCAATGGCAGCTACTATATCCTCAACGGTCTCCAGATTGACTGGCTTCCCCTGGGCTGCACCATCCAGGTCGACTATATGCAGCCTCCTGGCCCCTTCGGATTGCCAGCGCAGGGCAACCGATACAGGGTCATCGGAGAATACAGTCTCCTTGCTGTAATCGCCCTGGTAGAGGCGCACGCATTTGCCGTCTCTGAGGTCTATGGCAGGTATTATCTCCATGATTGGCTCATTCTACCATAAGTTGGAATGTAGGGCTAATGGGTGTAGGGGCGACCGGCCGGTCGCCCCTACGGTTCGTGATTGAGATATAGTCAGTTGGAATAGGTTGAGCACAGGATTCAAGGGCGAGGTCACCTCGCCCCTACAGCAAATGCGATAGCTTTTTGGATTCAGTTTCGGAGAGTGGCGCCGAAATCGTGCTCCAGGCGGTCTATGATCTGCTGCTGCGCTTTATTGACCTCTTCGTCGGTCAGGGTGCGCTCCGCAGATTGGAAGCGGATTGAGAGGGCCAGAGATTTCTTGCCCGGCGGCACCTGCTCGCCGCTGTAGACATCAAATAGAGTCACCTGGTCTACCAGGGGGAAGCTCTCTATGACTTCCTGCACCCTGCTAGCTGCGATACTGGCATCTAATATCAAAGCTATGTCGCGGCTGTTTCCCGGGAAACGCGGGATGGGGTGGTATCTGTAAACCGCCCCGACAAAGGGCAGCAATTTCGCCAGTTCTATTTCAAAGAGAATGATAGGCTGGGCGGTGATGTCGAACAGAGCCGCTGTTTTAGGATGGACTTCTCCTACTACGCCTGCTTTCTCTCCTCCCACAATTACTTTGGCGGTTTTCCCGGCAAGAAGTGTCTGGTCTTCGGCAGGCTGGAAACCGGCTTTCACTTTCAACCGGTTGAATAGCGTTTCCAGGATGCCTTTGCCATCGTAGAAATCGAGGGTATCCTCGCCGCAAAGCCACGAGCGCCCAAGCCGGGGGCCACCCAGTATCCCTGCCAGCATTTCACGCTCCTCGGGCAGGTCGTTTGTCTTGGGAAGATAAATCCTGCCCACCTCGAACAATTTGATGCCGTCTTTCTCATGCTTCTCGTTTGAGGCAAAGGCAGCCAGCAGCCCGGGACGCAGGCTGGTGCGCAGGTATTCCTGCTCCGTGCTCATCGGGTTAGCAACCCGCAGCGCAGGTCCCAGCTTACCCTGTGAATCTATTTTGTCCAGAGCAGCCTGGCTCACCAGGGAGTAAGTTATCACTTCCTGCATGCCGCATCCCACGAGGAGATCGCGGACATTTTCTTTAAGCGTCAGCATGGGCGCGGGAACCTGTTCCGGTATCTGGCAGCTCAGCAAGGTGGTCGGTATCTCGTCGTAACCTATAATACGCGCTATCTCCTCGACGAGGTCGTCAGCCATCCTCACGTCTGTACGCCAGTAGGGGACTGTAACAAGGAGGTCTCTGGATGCGCCTGCCGGTTTGCAACTGAACTCCAGCGATTCGAGCACTTTCTGTATGCGCTTGGTGCTGAGTTCCAGCCCCAAAACCCTGCTGACGCGCTCTTTCGGGAGCGGGATAGGTTTTGGCTCTCTCTTTCCGGGATAGACATCAGCGATGCCTCTGGCTGCCTTGCCGCCTGCCAGCTCCAGCAGAAGCTGAGTGGCGCGGCGCAGCGCTTTGGGCGCAAGCTCCGGACTGATTCCCCTTTCGAAGCGTGAGGAGGCCTCGCTGCGCAGGTTAAGCTTGATGGAAGTGCGGCGTATGCTGATATTGTTGAAATTGGCCGACTCAAGAAGGATGGAGGTAGTCGGGTCTATCACCTCGCTGTCTGCGCCGCCCATGACTCCGGCGAGGGCGATGGGGTCTTTCTCATCGGCGATGACGAGCATATTGGGATTCAGGTCTCTCTTCATGCCGTCGAGTGTGTACAGTGACTCGTCGTTTCTGGCGCGGCGCACAATAATCTTTTTGCCCTTAATCTGCGTATAGTCGAAGGCGTGAAGGGGCTGTCCGTATTCCAGCATGACGTAGTTGGTGATGTCAACCACGTTGCTGATAGGTCGCATACCGCCGGCGATAAGCCTCTGCTGCATCCACTGCGGCGACGGGCCTATCTTGACGCCTGTGACCAGGCTGGCGCAGTACCTGGAGCAGAGGTCGGGGTCGGCTATCTCGATGGAAATAGCTTCATCAATAGGATTCCCTTCCTCGGAATATCCCGGCTCCGCTATGTGTGTTCGCTGGTCGGTCAGGGCTGCGACCTCGCGGGCAATGCCTATGACCGAAAGGCAGTCGGCACGATTGGGCGTTACCTTGATGTCGTAGATGGTGTCGCCCAGATATTGGGAGAGAGGCACGCCAACCGGGGCATCTGAGGACAGTATCATAATACCCTCGTGATTGTCGGAGATGCCTAACTCCTTTTCGGAGCAGGCCATTCCCTCCGATTTCACACCGCGAATCTTGGCTGGCTTGAGCTCGGCAACCTGGCCGGTATGGCCGTCGATGAGCCGTGCGCCAACTTTGGC
>DAOUMT010000053.1:0-5698 GCA_034409195.1 Dehalococcoidia bacterium | reverse complement strand
TTCCTGTACGGTGGAGTTCATAGAAACCCCCTGGCAACTTTTACCTTATATCTAACCAATCGTCTGGGATTCATGACTAATATGGAAGATGACCTGGAAGGCTTGAAAGCAACTCTAGACCAGCATTTTGCACATAGCTCTGTTCAGGTAATAGGATGCGTTGGTCTTTTTGTAGCCTCTTAGGCTCAACAGCCTTCTGCCCCTTGCTCAGACGAGACAATTAAGTCATAATATCTAGCTGGTCATGGCAGTCAATTCCTGAGATAAGCCCCTTTGCATTGTGTGGCCTTGTACGTTGATATTTGCGTTTAGATTGGAGGTCTAATAAGTGGCTGAACAGGCGCTTTCCGGACTCAAAATAGTGGAGTTCGGTAACTGCATCTCTGCTCCATATTGCACCAAGCTCATGGCCGACCTCGGGGCCGAGGTGATAAAGATAGAAGAGCCCGGCTCGGGAGACGAGTCAAGGTGGCACGGCCCTTTCCTCAACGATGAGCCTCACCCTGAAAAAAGCGGGCTTTTTTTATATCTGAACACCAATAAGCTGGGCATCACTCTCAATGTCAAAACGAAGATAGGACAAAAGATACTGAAGCAGTTACTCCGAGACGCCGATGTCCTTGTGGAGAATAACCAGCCTAAGCAAATGACAGACTTTGGCCTGGATTACTCCAGTTTAAGGGAGATCAACCCGCGCCTTATCGTAACGTCTATTACCCCTTATGGCCAGACAGGGCCCTACAAAGATTATAAAGGCTACCCGCTCAATACCGCCGGTCTCGGCGGCCAGACCATGCGTACCGGCGAGCTTCAGCGGGAGCCTCTAGCTCCGCCGCTTTCGCAGAGTAACTATCAGAGCGGTGCTATGGCGGCCACCGCGACTATGGGCGCCATTTTCGCCCGCCGCTCCGATGGCGAAGGACGCCATGTGGATATTTCAGAGGCTGAGATATGGGCCACTATTCACCTGGGACACGGCGTACACTTGGGCGTCTTCGAGGGCAGAAAGAGCATCAGGTCGGGGCATCGCACTATCAGCGTTTATCCCTGGTGTATCCTCCCTTGCAAGGACGGCTACATGTGCCTCATCGCTATTCAGGGCTTCCAGTGGAAAAGGTTTCTCGAAGCTATGGGCACTCCGGAGTGGATGGCTGATCCTAGGTTTAGGGATCGCATTGTGGTGGCGCTGGAATATGCAGACGAGATGGACGCAATGGTTGAGGCCTTAATCATAGGGAAAACCAAGGACGAGCTCTTCGAAATATGCCGCCGTGACCAGATTACCTTCGCTCCTGTGCGGAGCATAGACGAGGTTGCCAGCGACCCTCATTTTAAGGAGCGGGGCTATTTTGTGGAGAAGGACCGTGCTGAGACAGGCGTTCTTAAGTACCCCGGTGCGCCATATAAGCTTTCGAAGACACCCTGGAAGCTCAGCCGTCCGGCGCCGCTGCTGGGTGAGCATAATGAGGAGATATACTGTGGTCGCCTTGGTTACTCCGGAGAGGACTTGATAAGGCTGCGCAGGGGCGGGATTATCTAAGGTAAATAAGGGAGAATTACAGGAAATGGCAAATTATCCGCTGGGTGGTTACCGTGTAGTTGATTTTTCGTGGGTGTGGGCTGGCCCTCTGCTGGGCGAGCTATTGGCTGATATGGGTGCCGAGGTCATTAAAGTGGAGACGAACAAGCGGCTGGACAGCGCCCGGCTAACACCAGGACGTTCCACTGTTGGCCCGGAGACTGACTTTGTTTTCCACAGCATAAATCGCAACAAGCTGGGCATCACTGTTGATATGTCCGAACACAGGGGGATGGCGCTGGTAGGTGAGCTTATTCAGATAAGCGACGTGGCGCTCGATAATTTCTCGCCCCAGGGGCTGAGGAAGCTTGGCCTTGCATATGAAAACCTGAGCAAAATCAATCCCCAGCTTGTCATGATATCTCTGCCCGCTGCAGGGCAATACGGGCCTCTATCGAATATAGTCACCTATGCACCGTCTCTGGGCGCTCTCTGCGGCTACTCCAGTCTGATCGGCTACCCTGGCGAGCGGGTGCTTGGAGAGCAGACGCCCTATCTTGATGTGACCTCAGCTATTCACGGGGCGTTTGCGGTGCTGTCTGCGCTTTACTATCGGGAAAGGACGGGCAAGGGACAGTATATAGATATGGCGCAGATAGAGGTGGGAGCCTCTGCCATCGGCGAGGCATTTATGGAATACTTCATGACCGGCAGGATCATGGGCACCATGGGAAACCGTAGCCCTACTATGGCTCCGCACAACAATTACCCTTGTCAGGGTGAGGACAGGTGGGTCTCCATAGCGGTGGATACCGAGGAGGAGTGGCGCGGCCTCTGCACTGCCATGGGCAACCCGCCCTGGGTTAAGGAAAAAAGGTTTAGCGACAAGTTCAATCGCCAGAAAAACCTGGAGGAACTGGACAGGCTTGTCTCAGCCTGGACTATCGGGCTCAGCTATTATGAGGTTATGCATATCTTGCAGAAGGCAGGTGTGGCAGCGGCCCCGTGCCTTGACCTGATGGAGCGGTTCTCAGACCCGCACTACTCGGAGCGAGGAACCCACTTGCAGGTCGAGCATCCTGCGACCGGAGTTGACATTATCGCAGGCATACCCTTTAAACTCAGCGGGATGCCTTCCGAAGTCCGGCGGCATGCTCCTCTCCTCGGCGAGCACAACGACTATGTGTTCCGGGAGCTTCTGGGCAAGACTGAGTCGGAGATAACCCAGCTAATCGAAGAAAAAGTAATCTTTTAAAAATACGTAGGGGCGTTCAATTGAACGCCCCTACGGCTTCATGCTATCGAAGGCGATTTATATTATCCTCTTGGCAGCCCCAATCCTCTCATAGCGATGACATTTCGGTTTATCTCCGAAGTCCCGCCCGCAATAGTATCGCCGCGCGTGTAAAGGTAGGCTTCGTGCAGTATCCCCTTCATTGGCGCATTATCGCCGTGCTCTAACTGTCCGTAGAGCCCCATGATATTCAGTCCGAAGTTGCTTATTTTCTGACCTAGCTCTGCGCCCAGGGTCTTGGCTGTGGAGGCCTCATAGTTCGGTACCTGGTTTCTATCCTCCATCCAGGCAATACGGTAGCACATAAGCCTTCCCACCTCGCACTCGACAAGGAGGTCGGCCAGCCTGTTGCGTATCGTCGGATATTCGCTCAGCGGTTTTCCGTTTCGCTTTGCCTGTTTGCAGTATTTCACCAGCTCGTCTGCCATACGATGAGCTCTGGCGGTAAGGTCGATGCCGGCGGTCCGCTCGAAATCCAGCGCCGTGATAATGTAGCGCCAGCCCTGATTTTCATCTCCTATACGGTTTTCCACGGGTACATGGGCGTCATCGAAGAAGACCTCGGAGTTGCAATATGAGCCAGCCATGTTGAGCAGTGGTTTCACAGTTATCCCTGGGGTTTTCATATTTACCAGAAGCAGGGTAATTCCTCTATGTTTTGGTGCCTCGGGGTCTGTTCTTACTCCTATCCAGCACCAGTCGGCGCGGTGACCGCCGCTAATCCAAACCTTCTGTCCGTTGATTATGTATTCATTATCTTTTTTCACCGCGCGGCATTTCATGGTCGCCATGTCGGAGCCTACCTCGGGCTCGCTGTAGGCGGTACACCAGAATGTTTCTCCGGCAGCGATTTTGGGCAAGTGCTTTTTCTTCTGCTCTTCCGTCCCGAACATCATGAGTGTAGGACCTATCCAGTTGACGCCACCAACCCCCATGTCGGTGCCCGGCACCGAGTTATAGGCCATCTCTTCCCTGTAAATGACATGCTCCATGTGAGAGGCGGCGAGTCCCCCGTATTCTTTGGGCCAGGCGATGGTGAGCCATTTCCTGGCTGCCAGCTTTTTAGCCATAATCTTGGCAGCCTCCCAGCCCTTGTCTGTCCCGTATTCCTCGTTAACTCCACCCTCTCCCAGCCATCCCGGCGGCAGCTCTTTGGCAATGAACTCTCTGAGCTCTTTTCGCAGAGCGTTCTCTTTTTCGGTGAAACCGAACTCCATCTAATCAAGCTCCTTTCGCAAGATGGGAGTCTAAAAAATACGCTGGAATGCTAAAAGCCGTGAATATTCTAGCATATCGATGCGCTCCGTTCAATTTGAGCGTTATTCATAATTCTCTGAAGGTTGATTGAACGCGAATTTCCAGGGGAATTTAATAGTGCAAAGAGCTAGTAGCTTTGAACAATAAAGCGGGATAGTTAGTCTCTAAAAGTATTTAGGTTGTCAGGCTCCCGTTTACCCATGTCTACCAAGGCTTGCTCATAGCCAGTCGCAAAATCCCACGCCATGCCTTCCAAGTCCTCCATATCAATTTCCTGGCTATCGTCTTCTAACTGCCGGATCAACCATTTTCTAGTTGCTTCCCTAATCCCCAAATCTACAGTAACTCCCATATAACCCAGCATAGGTGACACCAATGCTTGAGTTGCTGTATCCGTAGGCTCCCAGTATTTCTCTGTTTCCATCGCGCCCTTCCTAAAGTGGCTTCTGCTCCAAGAGTCTGTGGTTGCGCCAAGCCGCAATTGCTTAGCGACCACGTTTGCGGATATTCCCGTTTGAATCACATGTTCCCTCAAACCATTTCTTGTTAACCCATTGATGTTCTTCGCAGGCGTTAAGCTTGGTCGGTTTATTGGGAGCCTTTGTTGGATTGCAGAAAGGACACATCATATTTTCCATTATTTTGAGTTCACCTCTATCGAATGCATCCTTTATCCAGCCCATAGTTGTCCCCTTTCTGAAATTGAATTTTGCCTTAAAAGGCACAATTTTTGTGTCGAGGCACCCAGATTATAACATAAGGAGACTTCCCGGTATTTGCCTGTGTAGAATAGACCGCATTGGGGTGAACGATTTGGGGAAAATGTCGGAAGTCTTGGAATTTACACCATTCAATAGGAAGGACCCGTGAACTCGGTATCTAGTCTGTCACGATTAACATATTAGAATACGACTATTTAACCATTCCGCAACAGTACTAGTAACTCTGTGTAGGCACATGAATATTTGATATAGTTGTTAGGTACGTTCCGAATTCTTAATAAGATTAAGAGAGCCGTGATGCTATTGAACTAAGAGCATTGACGGCGGCTCAATAGATTCTCAGGAGTATTCGACATGGCGGGTGTAAAATCGGTCTCAAATAGAAAACAGTTAACAGCCAAAGTTATGAGTAAGGTCACTGATTTTGATAGCCTGCTCGGAGATGGTAGACTCGCGGCAGCGGTGCTAGATGGCCTGCTTGATGGCATCGTTTTGGTCAGCATGCAGGGTGAGGTAGTCTACGTTAATAAGGCATTCGAGAAGATGCTCGGCTACAAAGCCGAAGAGCTGGTTGGCAGTCCTGTTTTGGAGCTGCCGACTTATCAGGGGAGGAAGGAGAACTCCAACAAGGCCGCAGCAATCTTCAAACAGGTTATTGAGACAGGCTACGCTGACCCCATCGATATGGATGCCATGACTAAAGATGGGAAGAAGATTCCTTTAAGCTTCACAGCTTCGGCTATAAAGGATAACGATGGCAACCCCAGAACCTTCGTCGCAGTCGTCAGAGACATTACGGAGCGCAAAAAGATGGAGGAGGCGCTGCGTCGAAGTGAACAAATGTCCAGCGGGATGTTGTTAACGGCCGGGACCGGCATCTACCTCCTGCAGGAAGGACACTTTCTA
>DAOUMT010000052.1:0-3928 GCA_034409195.1 Dehalococcoidia bacterium | reverse complement strand
CTGGCTGGACCAGCACCCTGAGAAGACCCTGAAGTTCCTGCTTGAGCACAGCATCAGCCTGGTCTGTGTGGATGAGCCCCAGGGACTCAAGTCAAGCGTGCCGCCTGTGGCTGAAGTTACAGCGCCGTTCGCCATGGTCCGGTTTCACGGGCGGAACAGTGAGAACTGGGAACGCGGTGCAGTCGATGCAGCGGAAAAGTTCAACTATCTCTATAGTGAAGACGAGCTAAAGGAATGGGCTCCCAGGCTGCTATCGATGGCGAAATCGGCCCGGGAACTGCACGTCATCTTCAAGAACAAGCATGCCGATTTCCCTGTGCGGAACGCTATCCAAATGAAAGCGCTGTTGGGTATTACTTAAGGGCAGGCTCCTTCTTCGCAGCTGCGATGCTGGCGCGCAGCGCTTCCATAAGGTCGCCAATCTCAGCCTTGGGTGCTGCTGGCGCCACAATCTTCTCCCCGGCGCTCTTGGCTGCAATTACCTTCTTCAGGGCTTCCTGGTACTCGTCTTTATAATTCTTCGGTTCGAAGCTCTTGGCCATTGCCTTAATCAAAGAGACAGCCATATCCATCTCGGCCTTGGCTACCTCTGGTTTAGGCGGCGTCAGTTCTTTCCAGGGCAGGATCTCGCTATCGTAATGCATCGTGTGCAGCAAAAGGATGTCCTCAAAAGGCCTCAGACAACACAGGTGCTCCCGCCTTTGAAAAGTAACCTTGGCCAGGCCCACGCGCCCCGTTTTCTCCAGCGATTCTCGGAGCAGCCGGAAGGGCTTTGCGCCCAGTTCCTCCGGCACCAGGTAATGGGTGCCATAATAGTACATCGGGTCGATTTCATTGGCATCGATGAAGCCAGCAATGTCAATGGCGTGGGAAGTTTTGACCGGCACCTTGTCGAAATCGCTGTCATTCAGAATTACGTACGTATCTTTAGCAATCTCGTAGCCACGGACGGTTTCCTTTATACTGAAGTATTCGTTATCCGTCTCGCAGTGCAGCACCTGCTTGGGTCGAGTGAGGCATTTCTTATGCAGAAGATGGAAACTCAGCATTTTGGTTTCTGTAGCCACTTGCATCTTGACAGGTATAGCGACCAGTCCAAAGCTGATGACACCTTTCCAGAACGCTCTTGCCATGTAGCACCCCCGGCTTGAAAATTCTGCCCAGCCGCCCCGCATCAAGACAAGCAACACGACTGGCCACTCACTTGAATTCTACATGTCAGGAATCAAAAAGTCATAAAATCCGGATTCGATTAGTTGCAAAATTATCACAAATCCAGTGTCGGCTATAACGGGACCTACTGAGCACCGCTGTGAGAGAAAATCTTTTTCTTTTTGGTCAGGGGTGGGGATTGGAAACCATTTTTCAGTAATCAGCATTCTCCAGTCAGTAAAATAAAATCTTGCCTCTAGCTACCCGGTTGAGCCTCTCGACAAACGTTAATAGATATGTTACGATATATCGTGATATATAGGAACATATCTAAAAAGAGTTTGGGCGCTATATAGAATATGGATAGCGCCAGGTTGACTCAGAAGGAGGTTAGCTATGTCTTGGAGGCATGCATTTGAATTCGAGAAACACGGGCGTATGTTCGAGAAAGGCGACTTCAAGTACATAATCCTTGACATTCTGAGAGAGAAGCCCAGTCATGGTTACGAGATTATCCGTGCGCTGGAGCACCGTTTTTACGGTTTCTATACTCCCAGCGCCGGCACAGTCTATCCTACGCTGCAGATGCTCGAGGATATGGGCTATGTCAAGTCCTCAGAGCAAGATGGGAAAAAGATATACACAATCACGGATGAAGGCCTCAAATTGCTTGATGAGCGAGAGGAGACCGTAGACAAGATAAAAGAGCATATGAGAGGCTGGTGGTGGGCAGACAATCGCGATGAAATAAAGGAGATAGGGCGTGAGCTGGGGCGCATAGGGCGTCTTCTCGGCCGTAGGGCCCATCACATAGACCGCAAGAAACTGGTGCGCATAAGGGAAATCATTTCTCAGGCCTGCCAGGATATTGAGACCGTTCTCGAACAGTAGCTCCTCGGCTATCTACCTGAGCTTTTGTTACTGGCGTGGTAGAATTCTTTTGACCGCACAAGAGGTCGTTTAGCAATGGTCTACCATACCGACGAAAGTCGGTATCCAGATACCTTCACCGTAATTTTGAAGCTGGGTTTTCTGGATTCCGTGTCAAGCACGGAATGGTAATTGTGTTTCTAAACCCCCTCCACAAGCCTGATGACCTCTCCATGCCTGAAATGATATAATAATTGCTCTTGGGGTAATTATCATTAGGGGTACAGAGAGGGCTCATGAAGTCTGAACAGCAGTTAGATTATCTATTCAATCCCGGCTCGGTGGCATTGATAGGGGCTTCCAGCAACCTAGCTAAATGGGGTTTTCATATCCTCAGCCTCCTCATCGCCAAAGGTGGACGGCAGATCTATCCCGTAAACAGGAATGGAGACGAAATACAGGGTCTGAAAGCTTATCAGAACGTAAGCCAGGTACCCGGACCTGTAGACCTTGCCGTTATTACTGTACCTTTTGTTGATGTACCCGCCGCTATGGGGGACTGCGCCAGGAAAGGGGTAAAGGCCGCTGTCGTTATCTCGGGAGGTTTTGCCGAAACAGGCGGCGATGGGATCAGAATCCAGCAGGAAGTGACAGAAATCGCCAGGAAAGCCGGGATACGTTTCGTTGGCCCCAACTGTATGGGGCATTTCGATACATCTGCGGATTTTTTCACCGTACCGTATTTACCCCCGGTCAGCAAGGGGCCGTTAGCGCTCATCGCTCAAAGTGGAAACACCAGCCAGTCTATAGTCTATTTAGCATGTGAGTTGGGGCTGGGGTTCAGCAAATATGTCAGCAGCGGCAATGAGGCCGATTTACACTTTGAGGATTATCTGGAGTATCTGGCCCGGGATGATGAGACCAAGATTATTCTGGGCTACATCGAAGGGCTCAAAGAGGGCAGGCGGTTTTTCAAGCTGGCCAGGGAGATTACCCACAAGAAGCCTATAGTCATTATGAAAGCGGGACGTACTGAAGCCGGAGCCAGGGCAGCGCGGTCGCACACAGCGTCTTTAGCCGGGTCGGACATTGTCTGTGAGGCGGCGTTCAAACAGGCTGGGGTGATCAGGGTAGAGGAGGTCAACGAATTAATCGATGTGACATTGATTCTTCTGGGCCAACCGCTGCCCCGGGGTAGGAGGGTGGGTGTGCTATCGTCAGGCGGCGGCGCAGCCGTGATAACTGCGGATGTCCTAATGAAAAATCATCTGGAGCTGCCCCGGCTATCTCCGGTCACGATGGATAAACTTAATTCCTTGCTGCCGCCACGGTGGTCCCACGTGAACCCTGTCGAGACCGGCGGAGACCCGTTCAGTTACCCGTGTCTCTGGGCGCTGATGGAAGATGAAAACATAGATGCTGCTTTCATAATAGGCGGTGGGGGAGTAAATGCTAGCTACGCTAAGTGGGTCAGCCTTCCCGATTCGGTGAGCGGTCAAATCGACCAATATCTGGAGGAGGCTGAGGCCAGCGAGTTAAACGATGTGGACAAATCGCTGGAGCTGATGAAAAAATATCATAAGCCCCTAATTTTTGCCAATACGGGCATCCCCACTCCCAGAAAAGGCAAAGTCTACGAGAAGCTGCAGAAGGAATATATAGTGCCTTTTCTTACATCCGAAAGGGCGGCCAAAGCTCTTGCTCATTTAGTGCAGTACAGTGAATACCTGAGAACATAGAAGACTTATATTTGTCAGTTTATGCTATAATATCAAAAACTTATTGTGATTAGTGTGAAGTGATGCGGATAGGTATCCCTAGGGGGCTGCTCTACTACCAGTACTTCCCGATGTGGAAGACGTTCTTCGAAGCATTGGGTGCGGAGGTGGTGATATCGCCCCAGACC
>DAOUMT010000051.1:0-3579 GCA_034409195.1 Dehalococcoidia bacterium | reverse complement strand
CTACAGTAACGGTTGAGGCACCGATATAATACCAGGGGCCATAGATATAAATGAAAGCTACAAGGGAGTGCTACCCTTGTCTCGCTAATCTGGTGCGCCAGGCCACAGAGCTGGCTACCGATGATCGCGGGTTGAGAGTGGAAGCGATAGGCCAGGGACTGAAGCTCCTCGGCCGTAAGTTCTCTACTGACAAGACCTCCATCGCTGTTGCTACCATGCTGCATCGTGTGGTGAGAGAGGTGACTGGGAACGTCGACCCTTACTGCCGAATGAAAGAGGCGGAAGTAGAGCTGGCCAGGGGCTTGCGTCGGGGTTGGCATGTCAACCAGGATGGAAGCATAAGGGACCTTATTATATTAGCAGTTAGAGGAAACAACATAGATTTCTTCAAAGATATAAAGCAAATCGAAGAAGGCATGCGGATGCCGGTCGAGTTCGCAGTCGATGATATACCGAGGCTAGAAAGAAAACTGGTAAAGGCAGAGAGTATCCTCTACCTGGCAGACAATGCCGGCGAGGTATTCTTCGACCTGCCTCTTGTGGAGAGATTGGAGGATTTTGCCCCTGTCACATATGTGGTGAAAGATTCGCCGGTTCAGAACGATATTACCCTTGATGATTTGGAAAGGTTCGGCATGGCAGAGCAGCTACCCAGGGTAATCACTACCGGCACCGACACTCCAGGGGTAGATATGTCTATGGCTTCGCGGGAGTTCAAGGCGGAATTTGAGGCTGCCGACCTAGTGCTGGCGAAAGGTATGGGCTACTGGGAAACCCTCTCGGAACTGCCTCCACAGGGCAAGGTGTTTTATCTACTAAAGGCTAAGTGCAAGCCAGTGGCTGATTCACTGGGCGTTACGCTGAATAGCTATGTAGCTCTTTTACGGTGAAGAAATATGACAGGCGAAATGAGACCAAAACTGAGGCATGTACAGGTCAGCCGCGGACAGCAATACGGCCAGCATGTGCTTATTCTCTCTGACCCCTGCGGTCTTAGCGATTGCGCTATGGTTCTGCCGGCAAGCTTAGCGCCCGTATTGGAACTGTGTGATGGGACTCGCAATATTGCTGCTTTGAGGACTGTTCTGGAGCTGAAGACAGGATTACGAGTGGGGTCGGATTATTTGGAAAGGATGTTCGCCGCCCTTGATAGAGCGCTCCTGATAGATAATGAGCACTATGCTCAGGCGTATCAGGAAGCTTTGCAGAAGTTCAGGACTGCGCCCTCGCGTCCGCCCACCATGGCGGACCGGGTCTATCCTGCCGATTCCGAGCTATTGGAGCAGGTGCTATGCGGTTATTTTGATAGCCTGCCTCCGGACACTGAGAATATGGCTAAAACCGGTCAGGTGCGCGGGCTGGTAAGCCCCCATATCGATTATCAGCGTGGAGGCATTGTTTACGCCGGGGTATGGCACCGGGCAGCTAAAGCAGCACGAGACGCAGAGGTTGCTATTATTCTGGGCACAAACCACTTCAATGGTCAGAAGCTGGTTACTCTAACGAGGCAGAGCTATACTACTCCCTGGGGTGTTCTGACAACGGCTGGTGATATAGTGGATGCTGTGGCTTCTGCCATCGGCGAAAAAGAGATTTTCGCTGAGGAGTTCAATCATCGCAATGAGCACTCTGTGGAGGCGGCAGCCGTCTGGCTGCACTACCTGGCGAAGGATAAGGGTTGTGAGCTTGTGCCTGTCCTCTGCGGCTCCTTCCAGAGGTTTATAGAAGGGGATAGAAATCCCGGTGACGACGGTGAGGTCGCTCGCTTTGTTGAGGCGTTGAGAAAGGCAACTGCTAATAGGCACACTCTCATAGTAGCAGCCGGTGACCTGGCTCACGTGGGGCCGGCTTTTGGAGACCAATACTCGATAGATGTCCTCGAAAAAGCCAGGCTTTCGTCAGCCGACAGCGAGTTGATGTCTGCCATTGCCAGAGGGGATGCCGAAGGGATGTTTCAGCAAGTGAAAAAAGAGGCAGACCGGAGAAGAATCTGTGGCCTGTCCGCAATATATCTGGCGCTGCGGCTTTTAGGGAAAGTTAGCGGTGATATTACTGGCTATGCTCAGTGTCCCGCTGACGAGCAGGGGACTTCGTTCGTATCTATTTGTGGCATTGTCCTGGCTTAGTTAAATTGTCCGATATCCCTGGCTGATACTGGGAATTGATTGCATGAAAAATATCTCAGATAAGAAAGCGGTGATTGAGGTTCACTTGCAGCCTGGGGCCAAAAGGAGTGAAATAGCCGGCTTCAGGGAGGGCGTTCTCTACGCTAAGGTGACGGCACAGCCCCAGAAAGGCCAGGCTAATCGAGCGCTGGTGGAGCTTATGGCCAGGACCCTGAAAGTACCTAAAAGTGCTATTAATATTGTGCGAGGTCAGTCCAGCAGAAGTAAAGTCATAGCTATACAGGGTTTAACGAGCGAGGAGGTAAAAGACCTGTTAGGCCGGGACTTGCCCTTAAAGATTTGATACTTAGTTAGGGACTGAGGGCAGCGAGCTAGGCCTTTCAAAGGCGAAGGTTATTGGTTATGAAGCAAATCTACGTGCATGTAGCCGAGGATGAGGATATCGGTTTCGAGGGAAGGTCTTATAGAATAGCCGAGGAGCTGTTGGATTATCGGGGTCGCAAGGTTCTGTATTTAAAATCTGAGGCTTCAGCGGTTTCATTTTGTGACCGCAGCTATGCTTGTCATCTGGGAAGCATTAATGTGAAAGGCTATGTGGTGAGGTGGAAGTACGGTACAAACGAAAATGGTGAGACCCTCTCTGAGATAGAACCTGTAACGGATGAAGCCGAGCAGAGAGAGATAAGGGCGCTGCTAAGGTCAGGTTATAATATGTCCACCGTTGGGTTTATTTAGGGGGACAGGCTGAAGAAAAGTGAAAGCAAAAATATCGGATAAGAGTTTTGGGGAATTCTTAAGTACCTCATATAGCGCCGTGGCTTCTGCTCTTCGAAGGCTGTACCGGAGATTATCGAGAAACTTTGTTCTGAAGCTTGTTATAGGCGTAATTATAATAGGGCTTGCTACTTCCACAGCAGTATTCTTTATCGAGCACTCAGTTACATCGGGATTCAAGTCCATATGGGATGCCTTCTGGTGGCTGTTTGTGGTTTTAACCAAAGCACCCGGATACACTGGGCTTTTCCCTACCACCGCAGCAGGGCGAGCCGTCACTATTATCCTGATTATCATCGGCCTGAGCATTATTCCGTTAATTACTGCAAGGATAGCTGCATATATGGTCGCACGGCAGTTGAGGGAGGAACGAGGATTGGAGAAGATAAAGAGTAAGGAGCACACGGTAATCTGCGGATGGAATGAGCACGTGGACACGATACTGGAAGGTATTGTCGCCAGAGAAGACCGTCCGGAGGTAGTGCTGGTGAACTCGTTAGTCTCTGAGAAGATGAACCAGACGCTGCTGAAATACAAATCTATTAAGCCAAAGTGTGTTTACGGGGACTTAACTAACGAATCGGTTCTCGACCTTGCCAATGTGAAACAGGCGGCGGCGGTTATCATCTTGAGTGATATAGCGCAGGGTGACATTTCGAGTGCAGATGAGAGGGCGGTG
>DAOUMT010000050.1:0-2955 GCA_034409195.1 Dehalococcoidia bacterium | reverse complement strand
GGCACGCACTTCGCTTCTGGGGTTTAGGAACCTTGTCAGACAAAGTGCCTTGAGGCATTTGCGGGGATCCAGCTTCGTGTCCATGTTTTCAAAAGGGGTACCCTTGATCGGAATCAAAAAGTTGATTGGAATAGACTGTGGCTGGATCTCTCTCAGCGTCAAGAGCATGTCAATAGTATCATCCGCTGTCTCACCCTGTCCAACTATGCCCCCGGAGCAAATCTCCAGGCCAGCAGCCTGGCACTGGGCTATCGTATCGAGACGGGCTTGGAAGGTGTGCGTGCTGCATATTTGGCGGTAATACCTGCGGCTGGTGTTCAGGTTGTGGTTCACCCGGTCCAGCCCGGCCGCCTTCAGCTTCCTGACCTGAGTTTTGGTGATTAGGCCCAGCGTAGCACACAGGGGAAGGGAGGTTTCACCTTTGATCGCCCTAATGATATCACATAATTGCTCGATCTCCCGTTCGGATGGGCGAACCCCGCTGGTCGACAGGCAAAACCGGCTGGCCTTGATTTTGGCGGCTTTTTGGGCCTCCGCCAGCAACGTCTTTTTTGCAACCAGGGGATACCTTTCGATTGAAGCCTTTGAAATACGCGACTGCGAGCAATACTGGCAGTCCTCGGAACAGATACCGCTCTTGGCATTTCTCAATACTTGTACGTGCACATGGTTACCGAAATACTCGCGGCGCACTCTGTAGGCTTCGCTGAGCAGCGACATTAAACTTTCATCGGGACATTCCAATACTTCATGGCACTGCGCTCGTGTTAGACATCTTCCGCTGATTGAAATATCCGCCAATCCACTGATAGGCGCAACTTCAACGTTCATGACTATAAAGCGATCCTTTTCCTGACAACCCATTCTCAGAAGTCCGCAAAGATACGTCGCCGCTGACGATACGCCTGACCTCTCTATTCACCTTCCTGACCAGCAAAAAGCCTTCATCATCTATGTCGATAGCTTCTCCCTCGAACTCATCCTGTCCCTCACTGATCTTAACCCATGAGCCGATAGTGTTGTTAGATTCCTTCCACTCCTGCCTGATTGGACTGAATCCTGAAGCCAGGAACTTCATGTAAGCGGCCTCGAGCTCGTTGAGAAGGCATTGGACAAATCTCACCCGGGAAACAGGCTCTCCAATCTCATGGGCAAGGGAGGTGGCTATACCGCCAGTCAAATCGTCCAGAAGTGGCCCCGGGGTATTTACATTAACGCCGATACCAAGCACAACGTAATTCACCTTATCAATCTCGCAACTCATTTCAGTCAGGATTCCGGCCACTTTTCGCTCATTAATAAAGATATCATTAGGCCACTTTATGGTGGGCTGAAGCTGGGTGACTCTCTTGATAGCCTTTACCGCAGCGACTCCACTGATAAGAGGAATCTGCACAATCTGGGATGGCATGAGGTTGGGCCTCAATATGATGGAAAGGTATACCCCTCCGCCAGACGGCGAGACCCAGCTTCTTCCTCTGCGGCCCCTGCCACTGGTCTGCTTTTCTGCAATGACGACCGTTCCCTCTTCAGCTCCGCTGCTGGCTAACTTTTCGGCTGCAAGCTGAGTCGAGGCAACCTCATCGAAATGCACGATACTTTTGCCAATTACAGAAGTCTCCAGACCAGAACCGATCTCCTCGCGCAGGAGAAGATTGGTACCTTTCACAAACGAGTAGCCTAACCTCGGTGAGGAATTGATCTGGTAGCCTTTTTGCCGAAGGGCCTTAATATGCTTCCAAACGGCGGTCCTGGAGATGCTAAATCTCTTGGCGAGCTGTTCTCCAGAGATGTGCCGCTCCTCTCGCAGGGCCTTTAGGATGAGTTCTCTCATTAGACTCGCATTCTAGACCATAACCGCTCCAATGTCAACCGCATAAACACCACTTGGTTGACAAAGTGTAAAGTGCAGCTTCACATTTTGGACTAACGTGAAATTGTGAGGCTTGGCGAATTCGCATGTGTGCGGTGCGTCTGGCCGTCATCCAAGCATTATAGTTTTTTGCTCGAGCGAGTTTATGGACATCTGTGATTACCGGCAGTGGAAGGTTTTCACCTCAGTTAAAGATTAGCTGTCTCGACTGGAGTCGCTGATTCGGCATGTCAGCACCGCTTGACATTCACATACTGGCCGATGTACCGACGGTAACAATTACTCATAAAGTGACACTTGAAGAAGCTAGTAAAATTGAGTAACTCGCTCGGGGGTTCTTATGCAGTCATATTTAGCTAAGACGATACCTCCTGGGACTTATCTAAAAGATAATATCTAGTAGGTCTAATCGCGATGTCTGAATTTCCTGCAATTTCCCACGAAGCGCGATGCCATGGAAGACAGACTCCCGAAATGGAGGTGTACGTAAGAAGCAAGTAATCCGCCTTGCTGGAAACCTTCCGCTTGTCTATCTTTATCTATGATGCAATAGGCATTGGGGAAAACAGTGCCATCATCTAGCACCGACCAGTGAAATTCGTGTCCCCGGACTCTCTCGCCTTTACGCAGTATGGGGCCATCAGCCAGAGCTTCCACAGTCCAGTAACCCAGATTAAGGCGCGGTCTATCAATGCGCGATGACAGAGGAAAGGCTCCCACCATTTGATATTCTTTCCCCTGAAAATCACGAATAATGTTTCCCAGATACATCAATCCGCCGCACTCTGCATAAATCGGCATTCCCTCGCTGGCTAATTCCTTAATTTCCTTCTTGAGATTATTATTGGCAGAGAGTTCTGCAGCATATAATTCAGGAAAACCGCCTCCGATGTATATCCCGGAGATTCCCTCGGGCAAAGTGGCATCCCGCAAAGGACTAAAAGGAACAAGCTCAGCTCCCCAGGCTGCCAGAAGGTCGAGATTGTCCTGGTAATAGAAGCTGAAAGCTTTGTCCCTCGCCACAGCAATCCTTGCAATTGTGGCTTTTGGTTCCGGGGGAAACAGAACAGGTTCAACCATAG
>DAOUMT010000049.1:0-6720 GCA_034409195.1 Dehalococcoidia bacterium | reverse complement strand
CGTTCCCAGTTCTCTTTATTCCGACCGTGAAACCGGACCATGGCGAACGGTGCCGTAACTTCAGCCACGGGCGGCACGCTTGACTTGAGTCCCTGGGGTTCATCCACACAGACCAGGCTGATGCTGTGCTCACGCAGGAACTTCAGGGTCTTCTCAGGGTGCTGGTCCAGCCAGCTTCCTACGCGGAACTCCACAGCTACCTGGAACTGCGAGAGCATCTCGCGGCAGTGCGCGATATAATCGAAATTTCGAGGTTCGGGATGAAACCACGGCGGAAACTGGAATAGCAGCGCCCCCAGCTTTTCTGCCTTTTGAAAAGATTCAGCAGCCCGGATAAATATTCCCCAGAGCTCGTCAACTGCTTCCTCAGGCAGGTGATGCAAATAGACGTTATCTGTGGCGCCAATCGGCTCGCCGTATTTTTCACGTATAGTTCGGGGTAGCGCATTAAACTTGGTGGGCTGCCCGGTGAAGAGGCTATAAGCTTTCACATCAAAAGCAAACCCATTCGGCGTGTTTTCCAACCACAGGCTCAAATTGCGCTGGGTCGGGAAAAAGTGGTAGGTCGAATCTATCTCAGCAATGGAAAAGCGAGAGGCGTAATACTTGAGCTTTGCCTCAGGCGATTTAGCCTTGGCGGGGTAGAAACCGCTCTGCACCAGTCCCGGGTCTGCCCATGACGATATCCCCACTGTAATCCGCCCCATTTTGAACCTCCAATCTTGACAGGCAGCGGAAATCATAGTATCAAACATGGTGTGGAACTGCAAGAATACCGGGAAAAGCGCGATTTCAGTCGTACCGGTGAGCCACCCCCCGAATCAAGAAGAGGGGAAGGACCTCTGATTTTTGTTGTCCAGGAACACCGCGCCCGCCAGCTTCACTACGATTTCCGGCTCGAACTCGATGGCGTTCTGAAATCCTGGTCCGTCCCCAAGGGCCCCTCTCTCGACCCCGAAGCCAAGCGCCTCGCCGTCATGGTTGAAGACCACCCCGTCGAATATGCCACTTTCGAGGGTATCATCCCCAAAGGGGAGTATGGCGCTGGAGAGGTCATTGTCTGGGATACCGGCACCTACTCTCCCGATGAAGGCGGGAGATTTTTGTTCAGCGACCGCGCGAATGCCCAGGCACAGATACGAAATGAACTGGAGAAAGGCAAAATCTCTTTTACCCTCCGCGGTTATAAACTTAAAGGGTCGTGGACGCTGGTCAAAGTCAAAAAAAGAGAAAGGGACTGGCTCCTGATGAAGCACCGCGACGAGTATGCCCAGCCTGGCAGCGATATCCTGCAACAAGGGCTCTCCGTTCTGTCTGGCCGGTCGCTGGATGATGTGAAGGCAGGACGAGCACCTGTCCCAGCGCCTCTCGATCCCAGACAAATCCCCGGGGCTCACTCAGTGCCCTTGCCGCCTTCCGTAGCCCCCATGCTAGCCCATCTCGCCCGCGCGCCCTTCTCCGGTCCCGAATGGATTTTCGAGCCCAAACTGGATGGCTACCGCATAATCACATATGTCAAAGACGGCAAGGTAAATCTGATTTCACGTAACAGGATTAACGTGACGGCGCAATATACTTCGCTTGTACCAGACCTGAGCCGTCAACCTGCGTCTGAACTTATCCTCGATGGTGAAATAATCGCGATGGATGAGAAGGGCCGGCAATGTTTTCAGTGTCTGCAGGACTATTTAAGGTCCAGTCACCGAACGGAAGATGGTTCTAGCGGCTCTTTCCCTTTGATTTATTACGTCTTCGATATTCTATACCTCGATGGTTACGACCTTCGGAGCGCCCCTTTACGCCATCGGAAAGCTCTGCTACAGGGCATCTTAAAACCGACCAATCAGGTGCGGCTTATATCCCATTTTGAGAAAGACGGCGAAGCTGTGTACAAGGCCGCAGTGGATAACGGCCTGGAGGGCGTCATTGCCAAACATATTGAGAGCAGATATGAATCAGGACGTTCCCGCAACTGGCTCAAGGTCAAAGCCATGCTCAGCGACGAGTTCGTCATCGGAGGATACAGCGTAGCTGAAAAAGGACGGGCACAGACTTTCAGTTCCCTCCTGCTCGGCTATTTCGATGCTCAAGGCAAGCTGATATTTGCCGGCCATGTCGGCAGCGGCTTCGATGAGCAGGCCTTGAGCGAACTAAAGGGCCGCCTCGATGCCATACGCACAAACGATTGTCCGTTTTCTGAAGAGCCACCCCTCAACGCACCCACCACCTGGGTTCGCCCCGAGCTCGTGGCTGAAGTAAAGTTCAGCAAATGGACACGTGACGGCAAGCTTCGAATTCCTGTCTTCATTCGGCTTCGTGAAGATAAATCACCGGGCGAAGTTCACCGCACCGAACCGGTCCCAGCACCAGCTACAAGTCATCAGCTTGCTGACAAAGACATCGCCAGCATACTCGAGCAACTGCAAAATGCCAAGGAGACTTTCACGCTTGAAGCCGAGGGCAACAAGATAAAGGTGAGCAATCTCGACAAAATCCCCTGGCCACCGACCGCCAACCACCCCCCGCTAACCAAACGTCACCTTCTAGCATATCTCGCTAAAGTATCATCTTACTTCCTGCCTCACCTGAAAGACCGGCCGCTGACGCTGACCCGATATCCCGGCGGCATAGAAGGAGAGCATTTCTTTCAGAAGCACTGGGAACAGCCCATCCCCGACTTCGTACACAGGGTAAAAATTCGTGAGGAAGATAGCGCTGAGCGCGAATACCTGGTCTGCAACAACCTCTCGACACTGCTGTGGCTGGGCCAGCTTGCCAACCTGGAATTTCACACCTGGTTCTCGAGAATAACCATTGAGCCGGATATGCAGGAAAAGCGGGTTGAGCCCAATTATATCCTCGAATACCCCGACTTCATCATCTTCGACCTTGACCCCTACATCTATTCAGGACAGGAGGCCCCCGGTACCGAGCCCGAGCTGAGCCGCGCTGGTTTTGCCAAGGTTACTGAAGTCGCACTGTGGCTTAAAGAGGTTCTCGATGAGCTTTCACTTAATGCTTTCATAAAGACGTCAGGCAAGACCGGCCTCCACGTCTATGTCCCCATCGTACGCAACCTCGACTATAAAGCCGTCCGGTCCGCCGCAGAGACAATAGGAAGATTCCTTCTCCAGCGCCATCCTTCGGAAATCACTATGGAATGGACGCAAAAAAAACGTGCCGGAAAGGTTTTCGTCGATCATGGCCAGAACGTAAGGGGGAAGACTCTTGCCTCAGCTTACTCGCCTCGCCCTGACCCTGAGGCCACGGTATCGACTCCTCTGCGTTGGGAAGAGATGGGAAAGGTCTATCCCACTGATTTCTCCCTTTTGACTCTCCCGGATCGTCTCAAGGAGACTGGTGATTTGTGGGCGAATATTCTCTCCAACAAGCGCAATCTGAAGGAGCTTCTGGACAAGGTGAAATCCGTCTAGATGCACATGCTATGGACCCCGGATGATGTCATCTGCATTTAGCCCAGAAGGAGCGCTAGCGCGGTTCAAGTGAACGTGTAACCTCACGCCTTTTGGGGAAACTCGCCTTTAGCTGGAGCGGTGCTTTTTATTTTAAATTGGCTAAGAACTCCTCTGATGTCACAACCTCTGCTATGATTCCCAGGATATTAGCAATTGAAAACTGGTGTGCCTCGGCCGACATGCCGGCACAGCAATCCTCCAATAGAATAATCCGATAATCTGCATCCGCAGCATAGCGGGCGGTGGCCTCTACCACCCAGTTGGTGGTAACACCCATGAGAACCAAGGTATCTACTCCTTTAGAACGTAGGATGGTTTCCAGGTCAGTATTGTAGAAAGCATTAACTCGAGGCCGGCTGACTACGATATCACCTTTTTTAGGGCCAAGTCCCTCAGCCAACCTGGCTTCGTCACTACCGGCACGGAAGAGCCCTAGCTGTTTCATCCCGCCGAACAACCTGTTACATGAATTGACCTCGGGGTGACCTTCGCGGAAGTGGAGGCCAGTGTGGATAACGGTCACACCGGCCCGGCGTGCGCCATTAAGTACCCTCTGTGCTTTACGAACCACGTTTCGTTCCTGCGCTGTGACTATCGTTGATATAATACCCTGTTGAAAATCCATAGCCAACACGGCCGTTTTCGCCCGGTCCAATCCAAGGTCAGTCATGTTTCACTCTCCTTATTACCTAAAGATTATACTTTTACTCAATTACCTGCTTTTTCCGCAGGCGTTCGAGATCCTTATCATTGTAGCCCAGCATAGAACAGTACCTACCGGGGCCATACCGCGACAAATCCAAAACAGTCTTTCCTTCCAGGGGTCCCAAATCTTTACCTCCCTACTTCAAATTAAATTCGATATGCCTGTCTCAACACCTGTACCGGATGGATGACAGGAACCTTGGCGCAATGTGAAATTTGCAGTTTGCATCCAGGGCAATCAGTAACTACCTGACAATTTGCCGCTTGCTTGATTTTTTCGAATAGATCGGCGCCTATCTGCTTCGAAAAGTGCCTATTCCGTCTCAAAGCGCCAAAACTACCGGCGAACCCACAGCAACCGCTCTGTAACTGCACAATAGAAGCCCCTGGTATTTCCTCAAGCAATTTGATTCTGTGTCCCACAAGCTCTCGGCTTAAAGCTTTAAGATGGCAAGGAGCATGATACAGTAGCGAAGTGGAAACACGTGCGAAGTCGGTGTCAAGGTGGCCTCCCATTCGTAGCATGTTCAGGTATTCAGCTATGTCATATGTACACTTGGCCACTTTCTCGGCCTCAGCCGTGCCCAGTAACTGCGGATAGTAGTGCTTCAATGCTAAGGTGCAAGTTGTACAGGTGCTTACTATGTCATTCTCCGTTTTTGCGAGAGAAGCTACATTGAAGCGAGCACGCTTCAGCATAGCTTTAAAGTTGCCCTGCCTGAGTAGTGGCATGCCGCAGCACTTTTGCTCGGGATGTTCTACCGTAAAGCCATTTCTTTCAAGCACCAGCACAGTCGATTGACCTACATCCGAATCGCTGTACCTGGCCGCACAGCCCGAGAAATAGACAACCGTTCCCTTTGTCATCCTGCACTCACCCTCACCTGCTTCTCTTTCTCCTCAGCCAGCGCTCAAGGGTGTCCTTACGGAATTTAGGCACCGGGGCATCCTTGCTAATCCCCAGAACTCTATCTGCAAACCACCGTGGCACACGGTTCCCCAGCATAGCATTAGCCACGCCTGGCCTTGTACTCCCCCACTTTGAAAGCAGCTCGAAATTGGCCAGCATTGTGCCGACAAGCGACCCTTTCCGGGGCCATTGTGACCGAGCTTTGATTATCATGCCTGAAACGTCGATATCAAGAGGACACTCCACGCGGCACATGCCACAACCGAGGCAAAGGTCCAGGGAATTGTTCTTGCCTTGAATGAAATAGTAGAGGTACTCTTTAGGGTTTAATCCACTATTGGAGCCAAAAAACTGTTGCGTGGGACAACTGCGCATGCAGGCCCGGCACCCGATGCAGAGCAGTAGATCTCTATATGGCCCATCTTTTAGCCGTCTTCGCCCATTGTCCATTACTATAACCAGTACATTGGGATCTGCATTTGAGGATGCGATGAAGGGGATTTCCTGCAGCTGGTTATCACCACCCTTATTGCCCAGACCCAATAGCCTGACTTCCCAGCCGAATATCCCCATAGCCAGCGTTTGGAGACGCGCCTCGTCGTTACCGGGCACGATCTTTTCGGGCGTTACCACCAGTATTAGCTTGCGTGCTTGCTGAAAGACCTTGGAGATATTACAAAAGTGCTCCATGAGAAAAACTGTCCCATCTCGCGCGGAGATAGCGTTTATCCCGAGAAGCCCTACGAAGTCTTTAGCACCGTTGGACTCGATACTGCTGGAGCGGAGAGCAGCAAGGTTAGAGGCACTGAAACTTGCAAGCGACTGGCTTGCTGATACCTCAGGCAACTGGCTGTAATTAACAAAGCGGTCTTCGAAACGTGAAAACTCCCCTGAATATGAATCGATAATCTGTAACCCATTCTGTCTCAGTCCTGAAGAAAGCTCGTGCTTTATGACAGAGGACTGGTTGATAGCTATAGTCTTAGTGGTGCCGCAGGCCTGACGAATAGCTTTTAGCGCCTGCTGCTCATCACTGGCCATAACCACTTCAACATTGGGTAATCCAGATAGGGTTTCGCTTAATTGCATTACCAGCAAATCAAGGTTTCCAACAGCAGCGTTCCTGATAATCTTCAGTTGGGTTTTGAGGTCGTCCAGCGAAGGGAACAGTGGCGTTTTAGGCCCAATCATCGTCCGGCTATAGGCTCTACGCTTGTCGCTGGAACTGGGCTGTAAGATGAATGTGGATAGCACGAGGTCATTCCTTCCCACTGAACATCATAAAGGCCTGACCAGTGCTGAACTTCAGTGCATCAGGTCTTTATTTTCTTCCACTCAGGCCGTTCCTGTTAATGAGTCCAGTATTTTTCTGGAACCAGCCATACGCTTGGCATACAACGATCTGGTCAGCGGAACGTACTTGATGGCCTGGTTCTGGCATACATGGATACACAATGGATCGCCGTGACAATAATCACATTTCATCACCTTGAGGCTGTGCGGGTTCACCATCATGGCCCCAAAAGGGCAGGCAATTACGCACATACGGCATCCAATACATCGATTACTATCGACCTCAACGACTTGTGAGTCGGAATCTCGAACTAAAGCGTTCACAGGACATACCTG
>DAOUMT010000048.1:0-3724 GCA_034409195.1 Dehalococcoidia bacterium | reverse complement strand
GATGTGAGTACCGAACCTAGAGTGAAGAGCATGGGATTCGAGAGCGAGGGTGTTGAGTCGTTCGCAGTTGTGCCGATAATGTCTAAAGAACAGATTCTCGGGGTGATGGCTATCGGCAGCCACTGCGTTCACCAGTTCCCCACATCGACAATGCGCGTGCTCGATACCATAACTATGCAAATAGGTATGGCAATCGATAATGCTCGATTGTACGAACGTGCGCTGCATCTCGCCTTCACAGACAACCTCACCGGACTGTATAATCGCCGATATCTATGGGACCAGCTGGATCGAGAGTTTGCCCGCGCTGCCAGAAATGAGTCTTCAATATCGCTGTTAATGATCGACCTGGATGGATTGAAGAAAATAAACGATCGATTCGGCCACAACGAGGGTGATGTTGTATTGAGGAAGGTGGCGAAGATTTTGAAGCAAAACACCCGCGCATCAGATGTTGCAGCTCGCTGGGGAGGAGATGAGTTTGTGCTGCTTGCTCCGGATGCGGATAGCAAGAGTGCATACGTAATTGCGGAAAGAATCAGATCTCAGGTGGAGCGTTGTCTGCCGAAGGTGGTTGGCCGGGAGTTAACAATCACTGTAAGCGTAGGTTTGGATACACATCCGGGCTCCGCGTCTAGTGTGACTGAGCTCCTGAAGAGGGCAGATGATGCTATGTACAACGCCAAGGGGCTTGGTAAGAACCAGGTTTGTGTCTACTCGACCACTAAAAGCTAATCTGCTTTTACGGTTCGCTTTCTGCGGCTGGTTCGTCTTCTTGCCATGGTATCCTCACCGTGTTCCGTTGGCTGTGTATAATACCACAGTAGTTCGCTCTTGACTATAGGAATCTACTCGACAACGGCTGCCGTATATGTTATTATCTGAACGAACTGCGTTAGTGATTTACTCAAACCTTAAAGGGGGCAAAAGATGCAGCAGCGCAAGATGATTGACATACCGCTTGGCACTGAGGTCAGGACGGCAATCAGGGCGCCTATCGATGGCGATTACGAGTTTGTGCAGCATATCGCTGCTTCAAAATGCAAGCCTTCGGCCAAGGAGAGCAGGGTCTACAAGTTCCGGGGAGAGCTGTTGCCGCGGTGCCCCAAGTGCGGCCAGAGGGCGATATGGAAGCTGGTCGAGTATAAGTTTGAAGTACCGCCTGACAGGGATCACACTGAATATGTCCTCAAAGTGGTGAGAGGGGATCGCCCTGACGTTGCGTATCCTTCAGGGACGAAGAAGAAGTAACCCGTTCGCCTCATCCCTCGTCACGCCAGGGCATGCCTATCGCAAGGCGTGCTTCATGCCATTCCTGCGCAGGCAGGAATCCACGTGCCCCCTCGCTTACATGCACTTCAGAATACCCCGGGCCCAGGGGCAGTCTCCGCAGGGCTGAGTGTATTCATAGCAGTCTTTGCGGAACACCGGTGAAAGTAACGCGAAGCAGCCCTCGGCATGAGGGCAGTCCCCGCACGGAGCGAAGTCGAACTTATCCACGTTTCTGCGGAAGCTGCGGTACTCTCTCGAATTCCATATCTCGTCGAAACTCTGCCTATTTACGTTCCCGAAGCTTACGCTGGTTATGCTTTTCTTTCTATTATTGACATAACATATATAGGAATGGTAGAGGTTGTTGCAGGGCCTGACGTAGCCGTCCCAGCTTATGAAGGCGATCCTGTTCTTCATGAAGCCGCATTCCCTCTGGCTTCGGGGCGTTAGCGGCGGCAACTCCAGAGTAATGCCGTGTTTCTTTGCCCTGGCGCTGGTCTCGTCGAATATAGCCGCTACCTGCTCGGGGTCAGTGCCGTCTCTTGACATCAGGTTCTTCAAATTCAGCACCACGTTCTGCTCGCGGGCCTTGGCCACGATGTCATCCAGCAGCTGGTACTTTTTCTCCAGGGTCTTGTCCCATTTCCGCATCGGTTTAGGATTGCGGAGCTTGTCCTTCAGAGGAGGGACTCCGAAAAGGGCGCTGGCATAGTTCTCCACGTCTACGTTTTCGAATGCCATATCCAGATTGCGGCGCCTGGCTTCGAGAACAGCCTCGTTGAACAGCTCGATAGCCTTGTCCGAGTTGAAGTCGTAGAGGACTTGCTGGGCCATCTCCTCGGTATGGGGCAGCAGGTTAGTAACGATGATGAAGCTTATGCCGTGTTTGGCAGCGAGGTCGACAAGCTGGGGCAGCTCGGCGACATTCTTTTTCATAGCGACGAACTCGAATCCCAGCCGGGGCGTTACGCTGTTCAAAGTTTTTTTAGCTTTATTAAGGAACCCGATATTCCTCAGCACATCGTCGTAGCTGGCCTGTTTTCTGATGTCATTGAAGGTGGCCGGAGTGGCGCCGTCCATTGAGATTACGATGTCATCGATGCCGGAAGCCACCAGGTCCTTGGCCATCTTCTCATTGATGAGCGTGGCGTTGGTGGTGAGGCTGAAGGTGCCCTTTGGAGGAAGGTGCTTCTTGCCCAGCTTGATCATCTCTATGATGTTATCGTTCAGTAGCGGCTCGCCGATGCCGATGATGTTGGCTGATTCTAGCTCGGGGAAGGCCGGCAACAGCGCCTTATAAGTCTCCAGGCTCATATCGCCTGAATCTTCCATCAAGACCTTCCTCATACACATATCGCAGTTGAGGTTGCATCTTGAAGTGACCTCGATATTCAGCTTTCTGGGTCTGTCTTCCATTCCTATGCCTTCCTTTGAAAAGAGAGCGTCTGCCATCGCTCTCAGGCCTAATTATAGCATCATTTGAGTCTTGCCTCAACGAAGCAGGGCGGGCCTTAGAGCTCTGAATAAACCACAGAGAGCGCGGAGAACGCGGAGGAAAGAATGCGATAGAGAATTGAATAATGAAAATGCAATTTAAAAATGAATAGGTGAGATTGAGTGATGTAGGGGCGACCAGCAGGTCGCCCTTCGTGTCATTCCTGCCTCCGAGCAGGAATCCAGGTGTCCCATCCAATTCACTCGCCCCTGGAGGAAAGAGTTAGAGAGAGGGGATTTAACCCCCGGTGTCGTAGGGGTGTTCAACTGAACGCCCCTCTTTGTAGCGTCGTGACTCCTGTCACGACGAGCTGGGGCATCCGCCTGAGGCGGACTGTACCTGTAGAATTACCTTTAGATGTTGACGCATATTCGCGAAAGTGATATAAGATTTTCAGGATAGTCCTTCAGGATTACTACTCTTTTAGTAATTTCCGGTTTTTCATTTTTGCTCACTCACTGGATGGGGTAACCACGATGCCGATGAGGCCATATATGAAAACAATAGTCAGGATTCTGGCTGTGTATACGCTTGCTCTTGGCCTCTTCGACTTTGTTATGGCTCTGGGACCATTATATAGAACTACCAATTGGGTAGCGGTCGCAGTTCCGCTGCTTATGTCCGTACCGCTTATCGTGTTCGCCATTATGGTACTGTTCAGAATGAGGAGCGGCACTGCTGGAAAAGTGTTATACGTTCTTGCAGTTTACACGATCCTGCTCTTCTTGTTTGTCCTTTTCGAGATACTTTTAGGGCCGCCAGGCTGGTACAAAATTATCGCACTGCTCGACCTGCCAGTTCTTGCTCTGGCCGGATTGGTCCTGTTGGCGCTCAGACGGGATACTATCATGTATCTCTGAGCCGAAGATTAATAGATGGTTGGAAGTCGTCGTGATAGGAGTCGCGACGCTACGAAAAAGGGCGAGGCAACATCGCCCTTAAGGGATGCTATGCTAC
>DAOUMT010000047.1:0-5305 GCA_034409195.1 Dehalococcoidia bacterium | reverse complement strand
GGTTCCCATAGCGTGCCACTGAGCGTCATCAGTCTGTAGTTCAGCGTGACGTTGCCGGGAACTGCAGCGCTCGGATTATTGTCAGCAGGCGAGTCATTATCGACCACCGCTCTCACCTGGATGCCGGCCCAGGAGCTGCTGCTTCCTGTCCCCTTGAGCTGCACATCGGTGATCAGGTCCGCTTCGGCCGTTTGGGAAACGATCAGGTCAGAAGCATTTGAAGTCTTGATAACGATGTCGGTTAGTCCCGGGAGGTTGACCCATTGATCGGATACGGGGGTATAGTCAGTGTCGTTACTGCCCACCGCAGTCTTAGCCGAAGGTGTACCATTGGTGGAGTTCGATGTAGCGAAAACTATTCCCGCTCCCAGGGTCGCTACCAGGACGACCACAAGAGCAATCGCAACTAGTTTTTTCATTGTATTACCTCTCCTTTTAATTTTTGTACATAAGAAACATCTTTAGATTTCTGTGCTCTGCTCCATCCCACCTCCTTTCGCTGGCCCCAAGGTATTGAAACTGAAATTCCCAGCCCCTGGATAAAGGACTCCCCTTGCAGAAAACTGCTTGCGTGTTTGAAGCGGCAAAGGCAAGGCCCACAAACTTACCCCTCATCTGCGCAAGACCCACCATCGCTTGCCTATCTGAAAGGCTGATTTACAATAAGCTGATCTTTATAGCAGGCCGATTTGCTGGAAATATATCAAAGTAGTTCACCCTACCCAATTGACCGGTTACGAATAGCATGTCAACGCTGCGTGCACAGCTCGCTCAGGAACATGGGGCATATTAGCTCTTAGGCCTCCCTTTGTCAACCGATGGCACTTACCTTTTCTTCACATATCTTCCAAATCTTACGAGCGGCATATTACTTTAGTTCTAAGCCTGGATCTCATACTATCAACCCGAGGCACCGGCATGATCGGGCTTCATCACTGTCTCCGCCAAATGATAAACCTTGAAAATCGTCTTCACCTTCGCAGATATCTGCTCTTCTAGACACCCCACCTTCTCTGGCATACACAGGCCCTATTTCGGGTTCAGGTGGAACTTCACTATGATTCTCTTTTCTTTTCTTGCCTCGGACATTAAGTCAAAACTAAGGTCTCAGGCTCGACATTAAACCAATAACCAGCCGCGCTAAAAGGGGCGTGACATTCAAGTAAATTGTTGGACCACAAGGATATCGTGTTACCACTGCACGATTTCGGGCGTTTCGTGCAACATGGCATGCAGAGGGTTGCATTCTATTTGGCCTTGTTGACACCTCCATGGCTGTGTGCTATATAATTTGTGCACCACACCCTTCCGACACAGTACTGATGTCGTTTTCCGCCTTTTGCTCTGCTTCTGCTGAGGAGCAGACCGTGTAGCAGGTGGGGTGCAGCCGATAAAGAAACGGCACGTGTCCTGTCCTCGTAATACGCATTCTGCCTAGTACGACCACAGGAGGAAACAATGAGAGTGCTGAAGAATCTGTTCATAGCTGCCGTTCTAATGAGTCTGATGTCGCTGCTACTATCCCCGTCATTTGCTGGGGCTGACCAAGTAGTTACCTTCCCCGACCCGAACCTGAAGCAGCTATTCGTCAAGCGATAGGGGAAACCTCTGATGTAAAGAGAGGGTATCATGGCAGACAAGCATAAGGTTATCATCAGAAGCTGCCCTGATTATGAGGACCCGAGGCGCATTAGGAGCATAATAGGCGAGGGCATGGAGGAACTTGGTGTCAAGCCTTTCGGCAGGGTGCTGTTGAAGCCCAATGTGGTCTTTGCCCATAGAAGATATTCTCGTTTCTCCTATACCCATCCCGTCGTTATCGAGGCGCTTCTCGATGAACTGGCGGCAAAGCCGGAAGTGGAAAAGATCATCATAGGTGAGAGAACGGCTATCTACATGCCCACGCGGTACAACTTTGCAGTGGCTGGATACAACAGATTCCATAGGAAACCCAAGGTTAAGTTCTGCTTCTTTGATGAGGACGCTCTGGTGGAAGTCCCCTTTAATAAGGGCAGCTATCATAAGTCTTTGCGTTTGTCGCGTACCTTTGTGGAGTCTGACTACAAGCTCTATGCTCCCAAGCTCAAGCACCACATGACCAGCAAACTGACCTGCGCCATGAAGCTGAACATCGGCATCTGTGACCATAAGGAGCGTCTGGATGGCCATGATTATCATCTGGAGGAAAAGATCGCAGACCTGTACGAAGTGGGGCATCCCGACCTAGTGGTAGTAGATGCGGTGATAATCGGCCAGCAATGCGAGATGGTGGCAAAACCTCTCTCCTTTGGGGTCATAATGATGGGGACATCGGGTGTAGCTGTTGATTCAGTGGCTGCCAGGCTCATCGGGTTCGACCCAAACGAAATCGACCATCTCAGGATAACCAGGTCCCGTGGGTGGGAACCGGTAAGCGATGACGATATTGAAATCAAAAGTGAAGTTCCTCTGGATGAGCTTCGAGCTAAGACCAAGAACCTTGATCGCAAGTTTTCCAACCTGCTTGAGCTGGACACCCCTCTCCGAATTTATTTGGGGAACTACCCGGGAGGCGATGACATCTGCCATGGCGGTTGTGTGAATATGCTCAAGGGAGCGCTGGCTACCTTCGAGGCCTATAAACCGGGTGGGATCAAGCAGGCTCAGGATAACGCCATTGTGATTGGTGAGTACGAAGGCGATGTCGACGGCCATGGTCATACCATCCTTCTGGTCGGCGACTGTACAAAGATTAAGGGTAAAGTCACCGGGAAGACCAAACGTATTAAAGGTTGCCCGGTAGGCATCCCGTACTTTTCGGCATTCGGCCCCTTCTATTGCAAATTGCCTAACCTCTACATGGACCGTGACTACTTTTTCAAGTTTCCCTACCACTACGTAGTTTCTTCTGCGGTTAAGTTTATCAATAGGAAGCTGCGTTAGTCCGGATAGCTGGCCGGGAAAGGAACTGAAAATGAAGCTCTCGTGTGTCGATGCCATAGTCCCGGGGACAACGCTGAGAGAGAAGTTCGATAATCTGGGGAAATATGGTTTCGAGGGAATTGAAATCTGGGCAATGGGTGGTGCGGGTTCCGAACTGGAAAGCGAAATAAAGGAAGCCGCTTCCAAAAGCAAGGTCAAGCCATCCTCGGTGATAGTAGTTAATGAGGCATTCTATCGCCCTTTGGACAGTGAGGAGGCCAAGCAAGCCAAGGCTGAGGCTATAAAGGAAAGCATAAGGTTAGCGGCATCTGTCGGCGCTGTAAGCCTTTTGGTTCCTGAATATGGGCCCCACTTGCCCCCGCCTATTTTTATGTTACCTCCTCTTGGCGAACCAGAGAAAGATCTATTGCTCACGCTTCTAGAGGAGGTCGGGAGATATGCAGAGAAGCTGGGGACGATGCTGGTGCTGGAGCCGATAAACAGGTATGAGACTCGCTTTTTCCATACCCTGGATGATGCAGTTGGAATCTGCGATGAAGTGGGCAGGTCCAGTATAAAGATCGTGGCTGATACCTTCCAGATGAGCATTGAGGAACGAAATATCGCCGAGAGCATACGAAGAGCAGGGAAATATATTTGTTACGTTCTTCTTTCGGATAGCGGCAGGTTGTTGCCAGGTTATGGAAATATTGACTTCAAGGCTGTCTTCACTGCTCTCAAGCAAATCGGATATATGGGCTATATGGCTCTGGAGTGTGCGATTCCGGGGAACCCTGAGGAGGAGCTGCCCAGGTGTGTGGAGTATCTTAAGAAGTGCATGCCATGATGCCAGTAAGAATTGAGCGATTAAGAGGATATCAATATGGGTAAGGTGATGAAGCTGTTCGAGCCGGTCAGAATTGGGAAGCTGGAGTTAAGGAACAGGATTGTGATGGCACCCATAAATTCTCACCTCGGGACAGAACTCGGCGGGGTAAATGAAAGGTTGATAGATTATTACGTGGAAAGAGCTAGGGGTGGGGTGGGTTTGATAATAACAGATGCCATGTGTATCGATTGGCCCGTGGGTAAGGCCGGTACCAGCCCGCTAAGGATAGACGAGTGGAAGTATGTTAATACTCTGCACGATCTGACTGACGCAGTCCATGAATATGGTGTTAAAGTCGCTGCGCAACTGCACCATGCGGGAAGGCAGAACTCGATGGCGGTTTGCGCCGAGGGTCAACAGCTTGTGGCCCCTTCGGCGATTCCCTGTCTGCCCACAGGGGGCGACATGCCTCGCGAATTAACTATTGAGGAGATTGCTGAGTTAATCGATAAATTCATCCTGGCTGCCCAGAGAGCCAAGGCCGCTGGGTTTGATGCCGTGGAGATTCACGGTGCTCATGGATACCTAGTTACTCAGTTCATGTCTCCGTATACCAATAAGCGCACCGATGAGTACGGTGGAGTTTTCGAGGGCAGGATGAAATTCCCGCTCAAAATTATAGAGGGAATGAGGGCATCGCTGGGTCATGATTATCCCATTCTGTTCAGGATGTGTGCCGATGAATATATCGAGGGAGGACTTACCCTGGAGGATAACATGGTCATCGCCCAGCAGCTTGTAGCTGCCGGTGTGGATGCCCTTGATATAACGTCAGGTATTTATGAATCGCCGCCTGCGTGGCACGCCTGGATTTACCCGATATATGATATGGCGCCTGGCTGCCGTGTGTATCTTGCCGAGGCGATCAAAAAGGCTGTCGACGTACCGGTCATCGCCTCCGGCAGGCTTGGCGACCCTGTACTGGCAGAGAAGGTTATCAAGGATGGGAAGGCGGATCTGATCGCTATGGGCAGATCCCTGCTTGTTGACCCGGAGTTACCGAGGAAGGCAGCTGAGAGAAGACTGGATGATATTCGTCCTTGCCTTTACTGCGATGAGAATTGTGTGGGTGGCCTTTCGAATCTGTGGCACATAGACTGCCAGGTCAATGCTGCTTTAGGAAGGGAGAGGGAGTTCCAGATCAAGCCCGCGGAAAAGGCTAAACGGGTGGTCATCATCGGTGGGGGCCCCGCGGGTATGGAAGGGGCGAGGGTGGCGGTGCTGAGGGGACACGATGTAACCCTGTTTGAGAAAGAGAAAAAGCTGGGAGGGCAACTGATACCAGGCTCGGTGCCCTCATTCAAGCATCCTGTCAAGGAGCAGATAAGGTATCTCGAAAATCAAATGAATAAGCTGGGGGTAAAGGTCAAGCTACGGAGAAAAGCTACCGTGGCATTGATTAGGAGACTGAAGCCAGATGTGGTAATACTGGCGACAGGAGCCTCTCATCTTGTTCCGGATATTCCTGGGGTTGGAAGGCGGAATGTGGCTACCGCTAGCGAGGTAATGCTGGGG
>DAOUMT010000046.1:0-9002 GCA_034409195.1 Dehalococcoidia bacterium | reverse complement strand
CCCCTCTATCACTCATAATGATCGACTTGGATGATCTAAAGAAGATAAACGATCGTTTTGGTCATCATGTGGGCGATGGTTTCTTAAAGGAAGTAGCCAGGACTGTTAAGGTAAACACACGTGCCTCTGATGTTGCAGCGAGGTGGGGAGGGGATGAATTCATGCTCCTTGCGCCTGGAACAGATAGCAAAAGCGCCAGTAACATCGCAGAAAGAATTAGAGCACAGGTAGAACGCTGCACGATAAGATTGGAATGCGCCGAGGTTGGAATAACTATAAGCGCTGGCATAGTTTCCTGTCCAACTCATGCGTCGGTGGTGGCGGAGCTATTGAAGGAAGTCGATGAGGCTATGTATAACGCGAAAAAAGGAGGGAAAAACCGGTCGGCCGTGTTTTCCCCTTAGAAAGGTAGAGAGCTTGAACATTGAAGAACTTTTGCGCTTAATGGTAGAAAGAGGAGCTTCGGACTTACATCTGAGAGTGCCGAGCCCGCCGGTGCTTCGTATGGATGGTGCCCTGCTACCTTTGGAGGAACTGCAAAATATTACTCCCCAGTTCATGAAGGAATCACTCGAGCATATAACTACGGAAAGGCAAAGAGAGAGATTCTACAATGAGCTGGAACTGGACATGCCATTTAGCATAGCCGGTTTGGCTAGATTCAGGGTCAATGCCTTCTTTCAGCGAGGTACTATCAGCATCGCTATTCGGCAGGTACCATTGAAGATCCCGACTATAGACCAACTCGGATTGCCTCCTGTGTGTAAGACTCTGGCAGTCAAGACTAAGGGCTTAGTCCTGGTAACCGGTCCCACGGGAATGGGGAAGTCGACCACATTGGCTGCCATGATTGATTATCTAAATAAGAACGATAGACGGAATGTGATCACCATTGAAGACCCAATTGAGTTCCTTCACCATAATGAAAAGTGCCTTATCGCTCAAAGAGACCTGGGTGATGATACCAAGGCCTTCGCTACCGCTTTAAAACATGCCCTGCGCCAAGACCCAGATGTAATACTCGTAGGTGAGATGCGCGATCTGGAGACGATATCTACAGCGATCACCGCTGCAGAGACAGGGCACTTGGTTTTGAGCACACTGCATACAGCGAGCGCTCCTCAGACCATTGACCGCATAATCGATGTTTTTCCTGCACATCAGCAACCTCAGATTCGATTCCAGCTTTCTATGGTATTGGAGGGCGTACTTTCACAATTCCTCTTGCCCAGAGCCGGAGGCAAGGGGAGAGTGGCTGCTTTCGAAATCATGGTAGCCACTGATGCCGTACGTAATCTGGTTCGAGACGCCAGGACTGAGCAACTTCCTACCTACCTGCAGACCGGAAAACAGTTTGGCATGCAGACCATGGATCAAGCGCTACAGGAGTTAGTGAAGTCCGGGGCGGTAACCCTTGAGGATGCACTGCTCCGCAGTAGCAAACCTGACGAGTTGCGACGTATCCGCGGATAGAGTGCTCACTTTACCCGCTGATTTCAGTATCGCAATAGCAGTGGACGGTCTCAGCCAGACCGCGGTCAAAGGGTATAGATGGCTCCCAACCCAACTCACGCCTCAGTTTGGCACTGTCTATCGCGTAGCGCCGATCGTGGCCGGGGCGGTCCTTCACAGATGTCAGCAGGGATTCAGACTTGCCCAGGATTTGCAGGATCTTCCTGGCCAAGTCTATATTAGCCCACTCGTTGTCAGCACCTATGTTGTAGATTTCATCTATTTTGCCCTGGTGCATAATTAGGTCTATTGCACGGCAGTGGTCAATTACGTGTATCCAGTCCCGTATATAGAGGCCGTCGCCATAGATGGGCACGGGATTATTGTGTAGAGCGCTCAGTATGACAGTGGGGATGAATTTCTCAGGGTGCTGCTTGGGACCATAGTTGTTGCTGCAACGTGAGATAACTACCGGCAGCCCGTAGGTATGGTAGTAAGCTCGAACCAGGAGGTCCGCGGAGGTTTTGCTGGCGGAGTAGGGGGAGTTGGGGCGGAGTGGGGAGCCTTCAGTGAACCTCTTCTTTGTGCCCAGCCTGAGGGCGCCGTAGACCTCGTCTGTGGAAATCTGGTAGAAGAGCTTCGCCTTATGGCGCAGAGCCGCATCCAACAATACCTGGGTTCCCAGGACGTTGGTGTTGATGAACACCTGGGGTTCGAGAATGCTCCTATCGACATGAGACTCGGCGGCAAAGTTAATCACTGTGTCAATACCAGCCATAAGTTTGTCTACTAGATTTCCGTCTTCGATCCTCCCCTGGATGAACCTGTATCTGGGGCTGCTCTTTACCTCTTTAAGATTATCCAGATTGCCGGCATAGGTGAGGGCATCGAGGTTCACCACCTCGTAATCAGGGTACTTCTCCAGGATATACTGAACGAAGTTGGAGCCGATGAAACCCGCGCCGCCGGTGACAAGCAATTTCATAACTTTGCCTTCTCTTTCCTTTGCGACAAATACTCAGCAAGCGCTTCCTTCCACGATGGCATATCTCTTCCTATCACTTCTTTAAGAGGGAAATGGTCGAGAACGCTGTTTGCCGGCCTCCTGGCCGGCCTGGGGAACTGCTCAGAGGTTATGGGCAGGACTTCTGTGCTTATGCTCGAGAGACGGAATATCTCTTTCGTGAAGTCGAACCAGGTGGTGGGCTCGGAGTTTGTTACGTGATAAATCCCATAGCGACCTGTCTCGATGAGGTCGACAGTTGCCTCAGCTAGATGGCGCGTCCAGGTAGGGCACCCTCTCTGGTCGGTGACCACTGATACCTGTTTCCGCTTCTGTCCGAGGTCCAACATAGTCTCGATGAAGTTCTTGCCCTGGAGCCCGAAGAGCCAACTGGTGCGAATAAGATAAAACTTGCTGAGAAGCCAGAGAGTATACTTCTCGCCCAGCAGCTTAGAGCGTCCGTAAGCATTTATAGGGTTGGTTCTATCATATATAGTGTAAGGACCTGGTTTGGTGCCGTCGAAAACGTAGTCAGTGCTGAAATGGACCAGGGGGATATTACGTTCTTGACATAAAATGCAAAGGTTTTGCACTCCCAGCCCGTTCACTATGAGGGCCTGATGCTCCTGTTTTTCGGCTTCATCCACGTTGGTGTAGGCAGCGCAGTTTATAATAAGCTCAGGCGCAAGCTCACGCACAACATCCCTAACAACAGTTAGGTTGGTGATATCAAGCTTGTCTTCGGATGGAGCAAGGACTTCATAATCTCTTTTAAAGAGCAGGGGAATGAGGTCTTTCGCCAGCATACCAGCAGAGCCAGTTACAAGTGCCTTCATTACCTCTCTATCTCTCAATCACGCGGAATCGGGGGTCGCCGCAAATCAGCCCGCAGCTACATGCAGTTTCTTACCTTAAACCGCGCGCCAGCGGGTGGCGATAGTTTGATTGAAAAGAGCTCGAACAGAACTCTAAATACCAGATACGTCTTAAGTCTACTTACCATCCGGCAGACTGGCTCCTAATGCTTTGGCGCTTCCTTTGGGAATTGTCCCCTGCCTTTCCATTGACAGTAATAAATTAACGGTTTTTTCTTCTGCGATGCCCAGACCCCCAGCTAGCTGGGAGAGGCTTCCTCCGATTCCATGTAACTTCAGATATTCGAGCAGCATGGTCTCATCTTTGGCAGCCGGCGTACTCTCTCTTCTTCTCTTACTCACAATAGAGATAGCGGTCAGTGCCAATCCTATAACGATAAGAGCCAACATCAGTGCCAGCCAGACGGGTGCGCTTATCAGATAGGCTACGCAGAAGATAGCCAAAAACACTATCAGAATAACAAACCACAGCTTATCGAGTGCCAGCACCATTGACAGCCTCCAGCGCACAATGAACTTTACGGAATATTAGATATAATCTACTACTATATTACATAAACAGTGCAATACGAGTCAAGCTTGTAAGGCCACGAGCGTGGACAGGGGGTTGAATAAATGGCAAGTATGTGGTAACTTTATCCACAATGGCTTGGTTCAGGTCTGGACTATGACAGCGTCCAAATGTCGCTAGCAAAATCGAGCATGTTGGAGCCAATATCGGTTTGATAGTGTTATGAGACTTTCAACACGCGTCAAATATGGCTTGGCCTTATTCGCAGTTTTCCTCATTGCCCTGTTTCTGCGGGTATATTTCTCCTACCACAATGTCTTCCCCGGCGGCTGGGTCAATTTTCAGGAAAACGACGCCTGGTTCCATATGCGGAATGTGGGAAACCTGGTTCACCATTTTCCACACCTGAGTCTGATTGACCCTTATGCTTTGTATCCCGGCGGTCAGCAAATACGTGGATCCCCATTCTTCGAACTGTCTTTGGGCTTCTTTGTCTGGATTATCGGGCTGGGTTCCCCATCAAATCAAGTTATAGGGACAGTGGGCGCTTACTTCCCGGCGGTTCTGGGAGCACTGGTAACGGTGCCGGTGTATTTCATAGGGAAAGAGATATTCAACAAGAAAGTCGGGCTTCTGGCCGCTGCTCTTGTTGCCATACTGCCCGGCCAGTTTCTGTGGCGTACCATGCTGGGATATCCCGACCAACATGTAGTCGAAACCCTGTTCACTGCAGTTGTCATGCTGTTCCTGATACTGGCGGTCAAAAGCTCTAGTCAGAGGGAGCTTTCGTTCAAGAGTTTATGGACCAGGGATTGGAACAGTCTGAGAAGGCCTTTACTCTATACCCTGCTAGGCGGGATATTCTTGGGATGCTATCTCACTAACTGGGCAGGGGGATTGTTTATTGTATTCACTATCTTCATTTTCGTCGTAATTCAATACATCATCGACCATATTAAAGGTAGAGCAACCGATTATCTTTGTATCGTCAGTGTGCCACTATTTCTGGTAGCCTTATTTATCATCATCCCCACCCTGGCCACATTCACAGGGGCAAGCCTCCAAGTTAAATCACTGCTCTTCGGTATTTTAGCGTTTTTGATAATGAGTGCCCTTTCGCGTCTATTCGTCGGCAGAGGCATAAAACGGGTATATTACCCGCTGACTTTAGCCGCGCTGGGGGGCATAGGCATAGGCATCTTATATCTCGTGGACTCATCGTTGTTTAACTCGATGACAAAAAGCTTTAGTGTATTCGCCCCTGTGGGAGGCTTGCTTACAGTCGCCGAGGCCCAGGGGCTCTCTTTATCATTGGCGTGGCAGATGTTCACCACTGATTTCTATCTGGCCTTGATATCACTGTTACTAGTAATCTACCTTACAATAAAGGAGGAAAACCCGGCCAGGACGCTACTGGTTATCTGGAGCCTGATAATGTTGGTAGCCACGTTCGGGCAAAACCGCTTCGCCTATTATTTTGCGGTGAATGTTGCACTTCTTACAGCATATCTTCCTTGGAGGGCACTTAGTTTTGTAGGCTTTTGGAAAACCTCTGCAGAGACCCCAAAGCAAGAAGTAATGAAGGGTGGGAAGGTTGAGAGAGAGAGGGAGAAGGCTAAGCTAACCAAGAAATCGAAGCGTAAGCAGGCGAAGGGTCGAAGGGAAGCAAGGAGAGGCCTTGTTACGGAACATCGTGGTGCGACATATGCCTACGGCATCATAGCCATAGTAGTCGTGTTTCTCCTGATATTCTATCCCAATATTGGTCCAGCGATTAACCGCGTTGAGTCTAATACAGGCGTGCCACCGGATTGGCACGAAGCTCTCGTCTGGATGGGGCAGAACACACCGGACCCCTTCCAGAATCCAGATTTCTATAATGCACTCTACCGGAGCCCCCCAGATGGCCAAGCCTACAGCTATCCAGCCTCAGCGTACGGAGTGATGAGCTGGTGGGACTATGGCTACTGGATCACCTCCATTGCCCACCGCATACCAAACGCTAGCCCAAACGGTCAGGCTGGCGCAGCAAATGCGGGTTTGTTCTTCACTGCCCAGGACGAGTCTTCGGCAAATCAGATACTTGATAGCTTGGGCTCCAAGTACGTAATTATCGATAGTTCCATGGTTATTGGGAAATTCTATGCCATGGCTGTCTGGGCGGGCAAGAACCAATCCCAATTTTTCGATGTATTCTATCAAAGTACGCAAACGGGGACATTTCAAGCGGTCATGTATTACTTCCCTGAATATTATCAGTCTATGTCCTCCCGATTATACCTCTTCGGGGGGCAAGAATGGGTTCCTCAGCAGATCACGGTAATCTCTTGGAAGCAGGAGCAGTTAACGAGCACCAATGGCAGCACTTTCCAGGCCAAGGTTGTCACTGATCAACAGTCATTTACAAGTTATGATACTGCCAAGGCGTTCATAGATACGCACCCAAACTATCAGATAGTGAGCTCGAATCCGCTTGTCAGCCCTGTCCCGCTTCAGAAATTGCAGCACTATGAGCTGATTCACCAATCGCCAACTATAGTTGCCAGCCAGCAGTCAGGAAATATTTCTCAAGTGGAGATATTCCAATATTCCCCCTAAATAATGTTTTGCCATAACATCTTTGAAACAACGAGATGTCCTGTCCGAAGCGAATCTCCTGTTTGTCAAATCAACTACCCTATGCTACACTACATCTAGTTCTAGCTTGCGGGAACCCAACCTTTTTTAAGGAAAGCCAATTATGAAAAAGGAACCAACAGGCACAGGCCAAGCACGGCATGGGCCTAAGATTATTGCTGCGATTCCCTGTTTCAACGAGGAGCATCATATTGGAAGTGTAGTGTTGAAGACAAAGAAGTTTGTCAGTAACGTGGTAGTCATCGATGACGGCTCGACAGATGATACTGCAGAAGTAGCTGCTGAAGCCGGTGCGATTGTTTGCCAGCATGGCCAGAATCGGGGTTATGGAGCTGCTATCCGCAGTGCGCTGTCAAAAGGTAGAGAGCTTGGGGCAGATGTACTGGTAATTCTCGATGGAGATGGACAACACGACCCGAGAGATATACCTAAACTCATAAAACCTATTATTGATGGTGATGCTGATGTTGTGATAGGCTCACGGTTTTTAGGAGGAGGCAGGAAGCCACCTATTTACCGTCGCATCGGGCAGCGCGTTTTGAATTCTGTTACCAACCTGGGCTCTGGGCAGAAAATCAGCGACTCCCAGAGCGGATTCAGGGCATATTCCGCTAAGGCGCTTAAGCAGTTAAACTTAGCCGAGAACGGCATGTCGGTGAGTTCTGAAATGCAGTTCGCCATAAGCAAGGCCGGTCTCAAAGTGGCTGAGGTGCCCATAGACGTTTTATATACAGGTAAAGCTAAGAGAAGCCCGCTGGGACACGGCGTGGGCGTTTTGAGTAGGGTGCTCGTTCTTTTCAGTCTGAGGCAACCTCTTCTACTATTTGGTCTGCCTGGTCTGGGGCTGCTGGCAGCCGGTCTGGTAATAGGGGCACGTGTTTTGGCGATATACGGCGATACTCATGAACTAGCAATTGGTAATGCGCTTGGTGCGATTCTGCTCTGTATCGCAGGACTGCTGGCGCTGTTTGCCGCGCTGATGCTGCAGGCAATGAAAGAGTTATTGCATAGGGAAGCCTAGCAGTAAGAGCAGGAAGCGGGCATGTTCATCTTCGCAATAAGCCCTGTGCTTACTGTGGGGCGGTAAGCGAAATCGAAGTAATGCAAATCTGCACTGGCTCTCATCACGAATGTATTGATATCCAGATTTTCCTCTTGGGCGGGGTTAATAAACATGCGAATTCTGCTTGTGACTGAGTATTATCCACCTCATGTCGGTGGCGTGGAGGTCGTTTTCAGCAACCTGGCTCGCGAGTTAATGAAACGAGGGCATGAGTGTCACGTAATTACCTGCAGAGTCTCCAATAGCAAGAAATACGAGGAATACGAAGGGGTCAGGATTTACCGGGTAAGAGTGCCCCAGAATAAAGATAGATATTGGTTTGCCTTGCTTGCTATACCGATGACCTTCAAGCTAGCTAGACGAATGGACCTTATCCACACTACCACGTTCACGGCAGCGATTCCTGCCTGGTTGGTTTCGAAGGTGCTAAGAAAGAGATGTGTAATAACCGTCCATGAAGTGTGGGCCGGGCTCTGGTCAGAGTTGGCTGGCATGAACTGTATCTCGGCGAGGTTCCATCAACTTCTTGAAAAAACCATCATCTCGCTACATTTCGATAAGTATGTCTGTGTTTCAAGATACACTCGTAACTGTTTAAGACTACTTGGTATCAAGGACGAAAAACTGAGGGTAATTTACAATGGTATTGATAACGAACTTTTCAATCACACTAAAGATGATGGAAAGATAGTAAAAGAAAGGCTGGGGATGGGGAATAATTTCGTTTACATGTACTACGGAAGAGCCGGCGTTTCAAAAGGGCTGGAATATCTGATTGAAGCAGTCCCAACTATTGCCGGCGAAATTCCTGATTCCAGATTTCTGTTGATTCTAGGCGACGAGCCCAAAGACAGGCGCAGGCATATTATAGAGAGGATAGGTCGCTTGAAGATAGAGAACCAAATAATCCTGCTGCGCCCAGTGCCTAAGGAGGAATTACCCAGCTATATCGCCGCCTCTGATTGCGTAGTAGTCCCATCACTTTCCGAAGGCTTTGGATTTAGTGCAGCAGAAGCGTCCGCTATGGATCGGGCAATAGTAGCAACGGATGTTGCTTCATTGCCAGAAGTTGTCTCTGGGAGATATATCCTAGTTAGTCCGAGAAGCCCAGATGAAATAGCTGGAGCGATCGGTAAAGTTTATCGTGGTGATGTTGAAACAAGACCTCCCAAAACCTTCACTTGGGATGAATGTGCAGACAGCTATCTGAAAATCTATGAGGATTTGCTGAAAAGGTGAGAATTGCAATATTGGTTGCAACCTTCTACGCATTCAGTGGCATTGATAGGGTCGTCGAACTGCAGGCGAAAGAATTCTTCCAGAGAGGCAACAAGGTCACAATATTGACCTTCGATGCAAATATGCCCCCACCCCAAAACGTTGAGCTGCAAGTTCTTGGTATGCCCCGGGGTTCCCTCGCCCAGAGGATCTATCGCTTGCTTTTCCCGCTGGATTTTGTGA
>DAOUMT010000045.1:0-1917 GCA_034409195.1 Dehalococcoidia bacterium | reverse complement strand
CCCGTTATCATTATAGTGCTCAACAACCGGGGCTATGCTGCTATTAAGTGGGGCTTTGCCTCGTATCCCAACAGAAAATCAAAAGAGGGGGCTGACCTGGGCTACGACCTGGGAAATGTCGATTTCCCTAAGCTGGCTCAGTCTTTCGGCATCAATGGCCAGCGCATTGAGAAGCCGGACCAGATCGGGCCTGCTCTGAAAAAAGCTATCAGGGCAAAGAAACCGGCTTTGCTTGACATCATGGTCGATCCCAGCGATATCGGCTATGGTATGCCCCGGCTGTCCTGAAACAGGAAACTAATTAAGAGGTGCAGGATTCATCCTGCCGGGGGTTTCCCCGAAATATCGGGACAATTTTTAAAGTCTCCCAAGAATGCGGTATTTAGGGGGTTGAAAAAATTCAGGCTGAACGGAGGAATCATGAACTTTAAAGCTGTTGACGTGCTGGGAATTTCCTTCTTGCAGGACTATGCCAAGATGTTCAAGGAGGCCGGAGTAAACGTTGAACTTATAGTAAACCCTTGCCCCCTCGGAGCCACCGAAGCCGAGCTTATCTCCGCAGGGAAAGATGGTGATGCCATAATTGCGCAGGCTTCCTACCAGACCATTACCGAGAAAGTGCTGACCCACTGGAAGAACTGCAGAATGGTTTCCAGCATAGGCATTGGCTATGAAAACCTGGATGTATGTGCTGCTACCGACCTTGGCATTATGGTTGTTAACGTACCCGATGCCAATATTGAAGATGTCTCAGACCACACCATAGGGCTGATACTGGCATGCACCAGAAGGATTGTCCAGCTAAACAACGCTGTCAAGAAGGGGAAATGGGATTCGGTCGCTTCCCCGGGCATCGCCGCAGATATATGGCCCAAACTATCGAGACTGAGAGGGCAAACCCTCGGGCTCATTGCCTTCGGGAGAATTCCCCGCGCCCTAGTGCCCAAGGCCAGGGGCTTCGGGTTAAGGATAATAGTGTATGACCCCTACCTGTCGCCGGACATAATCCGGAAATTCGACGTGGAGCCGGTAGACTTGGACCAGTTGCTGACAGAGTCAGACATCATTTCCATACATACACCGCTGACGCCCGAGACGAAACATATTCTGGGGCTGAAGCAATTGAAAAAGATGAAACCCACCGCCTGCCTCATCAACACATCCCGCGGCAGCGTGATTGACGCTAAGGCATTGTACACAGCCCTGACCAAGGGATACATCGCTGCAGCAGCCTGCGATGTCACAGAGCCAGAGCCCATATCTGCCGCCAGCCCTCTATTGAAGCTGGACAACTTCATTGTGACAGCCCACTCCGCGGGCCTGTCGCCGCAAGCTCTGGCTGAAATGCAACGCCGCCCTGGCGATGAAATCATCCGGGTAGTCCAGGGCAAATGGCCCTTCGGGTTCGTAAATCCCGAGGTCAAAACAAGGTATATCAAGAAATGGGGCAAGGCCCTCAACTAACTATAATGGGGGAAGCATGGCTAGAGGTGAAATAGTTATAAACGAGGCAATCTGCAAAGGCTGCGGCTACTGCGCCAAGTTCTGCTCGCGAGGTGGCATCGTGATGTCCAAAGATAAGTTCACGCCCAAGGGTTATCTCCTCCCTGTCTTCGCTAATCCCGAGAAGTGCAACGCCTGCGGCATTTGCGGCTGGATGTGCCCCCGCTTTGCCATCGAGGTCTATAAATTCGTTGAAACACCTTCTTGACAGGTAAACCTGTTTCATTAAGGACGCTGGAATTCTCTCTCGGAATACCACTTGGCAGCTCAGCGCATTTTAGGAGGGTTGGAACATGAGAAGCGTGGAGTTGACCGTCACAATAAAAGCGCCCAGGGACATGGTACTCAGGGAGATCTCCGAATATACCCATCCTCCGATACTTCACAAGCGCGTGATAAAGTCAGTCCAGGTGC
>DAOUMT010000044.1:0-4223 GCA_034409195.1 Dehalococcoidia bacterium | reverse complement strand
GAGCCCCCAGGAAGGCAAGACCATGCTGGCTAAAATATCTGTGAAGAGCCACTATAACGGCTCTATGAATCCCAAGGCACATCTGAGAAATGTGCTTACCGTGGAGCGCGTGTTGAACGCTCCCATCATCGCCTGGCCTCTGGGACTGTTCGACTGCTGCGGTGTCTCCGACGGTGGCTCTGCTGCAATCATAACAAGCGCCGAGTTAGCAAAAAAGTTCCGTCCCGACCCGGTGTATATCAAGGCTCTGCAGATATGTGCCAGCCCCACCTCCGGCCGCTTGACCACAGACTACGATTTCACCCATGTAGAAGAAGGATACCGGGCCGGCTTGGCAGCTTATAAAGAAGCCGGGATCAAAAATCCCCGCAAAGAAATAAGCATGGCGGAGGTACACGACTGCTTCTCCATCACTGAGGCTGTAACTATGGAAGACCTTCAGTTCAGCCAAAGGGGTAAGGTCAAGGAAGATATCGATGCCGGCACCTTTGAGCTGACGGGCGCCCTGCCGGTGCAGCCCGATGGCGGCCTGAAGTGTTTCGGGCACCCCATCGGCGCCTCCGGCATAAGGATGCTGTATGAGCTTTACCTTCAGCTTCAGGGCAGGGCAGGAAAACGTCAAATTAAGAATCCCAAGCTGGGCCTCGCCCATAATATGGGGCACGAGCCCCTGGCCCCCACGGTCAGCGTCTGCATCGTCGGGCTTTGAGTAAACAATTTTTAAAAGGGGGGGGTCATATTGGATTTCCGTCTCACTCCTGAGCAGGAAGCGCTGAAGGCGGAATTCGAGAATTTCTTCAGGGAAGAGATGAAAAAGGCGCCACCTCTGAGTGCAGAAAGCATCTACGATAACGATGAGGCATGGGAGTTCCATCGCTATATGGCGAGGAGGCTGGGAGAGAGAGGATGGCTCTCCCGTCCCTGGCCCAGGGAATACGGCGGGCAGGCAGTTCCTATCATGGAGCAACTCCTGTTCAGTGCGGCTAAAGCTTACTACAGGGCGCCGGGTATAGATGTACAGGGCGTAGGAATGCTCGCCCCCACACTCCTTGCGTCAGGTAACGAAGAGCAGAAGCGGCAGCACCTGCCGCCCATAGCCCATGGTGAGATTATGTGGTGTCAGGGCTGGAGCGAGCCTAACGCCGGGTCCGACCTGGCTTCGTTGAAGACGAGGGCCGTCAGGGACGGAGACTACTATATCATCAACGGGCAGAAGACCTGGACAAGCGGCGCGCATCGCGCTCAATGGTGCTTTATGCTGGCAAGGACAGACCCGGAGCAACCCCGGCACCGCGGCCTTTCGTTCTTCCTTGTGGATATGAGCACGCCGGGCATCAATGTCCGCCCTGTGAAGGCTATGAACGGCACGCATATGTTCAATGAAATGTATTTCGACGATGTTAAAGTGCCTAAAGAGAATATGGTGGGCGATGAGAACAGGGGTTGGTATGTCAGCCTGATGACCATGAACTTTGAAAGATCGAGCATAGGGTTTATGGCAGAGGCCAAACGAAACCTCGAGGAGCTTATAGAGTATTGCAAAGAAACTAAACGAGATGGTAAGCGCCTTTCGGAACAGCCTCTGATCCGCCAACTTTTGACGCAATTGACTATCGACGTAGAGGTAGGGCTCGCTCTCTCCTACAAGGTTGCCTGGCTTCAGCAGAAAGGGGAAGCCTTTATTATCCCGGCTGCCGTTACAGCCTGCTCGGGGAAGGTCTACGGAAGTGAGCTGGGGCAGCGCCTGGCCTACGCAGGCTCCCGGATCCTCGGTCTCTATGGGCAAGTGAAGTCCGGCTCTAAATGGTCTCCTCTAAAGGGAAGGTTTGAAAGCTCTTATCAGGAGTGTATCAGCTTGAACATGGGAGGAGGCACATCCGAGATTCAAAGAAATGTAATTGCCATGAGAGGGCTGGAGTTGCCTCGATAAGGCAGTCTAACGATAGTTTTTATATCTAAATCGAGTAAGGAGGTTCACCAATGACTCAACCGGCACCGGCATCGCCAGTATTCTGGCGATTTAACCCCGAGGTGTTCAGGCTTATAGGTATCAAGTGCCAGGATTGCGGCCACATCAGCTATCCTCGAACCAAAATCTGCCATGAATGCGGCAGTCAAAAGCTTGAGGAATACAAGCTCCCCAAACGAGGGACGATACATACCTTCTGTGTAAACTGGGCGCCGCCACCCACTTTTGAGCCGCCCATTATGCCTGTTATAGTCGATCTGGAGGGAGGCGGCAGGTATCAGGGGCTGATGACAGAGTTCGGCGCGCCTGAAGAAGTGAAAATAGGCGCCAAGGTGGAGATGGTTCTCAGAAAGCTTACCACCGATAGAGGGCTGAACGTCTACGGCTACAAGTTCAGATTGGTAGAGGAGTAAAAATATGAGAGGCAAAGTTGCTGTCATCGGGGTGGGGATGATCAAGTTCGGGGAGCTTTTTGAAAAAAGCCTGGAGAATATGATTCAGGAAGCATATCTAAACTGTCTGAAAAACGTTGACAAAGGAATAGACCCCAAAGAAATAAAGGCTGCCTGGTTTGGACAGTGGAGCGGAGGCTTTATCGGCCAGGGTGCCCAGAGCGGGCAGTCTCTGGCAAGCATGATAGGCAACCGCAACATACCCTGTACCAGGATTGAGAATGCCTGTCCCACAGGAGGCGATACCTTCAGGCATGCCTGTCTCGGCGTAGCTTCAGGTATGTATGATGTCGTCCTTGCACTCGGCGCAGAGAAAATGAGAGACAAGCCTTCCGCTGAATCGCTGGGGGGTGCTGGCGGCGGCGGCGGTGCTGAAACAGGCAACCATCCGGCCTGGATGATTGGGCAGGGAGGCCCGGCCATTCAGGCAATGCATGCTACCAGGCAGATGTACGAACTCGGATACACTATGGAGGACTTCGCCAGAGTGGCTGTCAAGAACCATCATAACGGGACATTTTGTCCCTATGCACATTATCAATTCGAGATAACCCTGGAGCGTGTCCTCAACAGCCCTGTCATTTGCTGGCCGCTTCACCTGTTCGACTGCTGCCCTCAGACCGACGGCGCAGCCGCTGCGATTGTGTGTCGCGCCGACCTGGCCAAGAAATACACCAGCAAACCGGTATACGTTCTGGCCAGCAACATCGGCGTAGACCACAACCAGCTCTGGGACAGGAATAGCTTCATTGAACAGCTTTCTACAGTCAGGGCCGCCAGAGGTGCCTTTAAGATGGCAGGTATCAAGCCAAAAGATGTTGACTTCGCTGAGTTGCACGACTGTTTCACCAACACCGAGCTGATGAATGCCGAGGACGTAGGCTTTGTCCGCAAAGGTGAAGCTGCGCGAAAGCTCAAAGATGGCGAGTTCGACATGCACGGCAGCCTGCCTATAAATCCCAGCGGAGGATTGAAAGCACACGGGCACCCCATAGCAGCTACCGGCCTGGGCCAGATCTTTGAGCTCGTCACCCAACTGCGAGAGGAAGCAGACAAACGTCAGGTGAAACTCAAGAATGGCATCGGGCTGCAGCATAATGTAGGCGGGCCTGCATTCGGCGTTGCTGCCGTCAACATTCTATCTCGCTCCCCGTAATACATATTAAGGAGGCTAACTTGGCTGGTATAATCGGCTACGGAGTTTATATTCCACGTTACAGGATTGAGCAAAAAGAAGCTGCCATTCCCTGGGGTAGCTGGGCAGGAGGGGAAAAATCGGTTTGCGGGACTGACGAGGATATTGTAACCATGGCAGCCGAGGCCACCGACAATGCCATGAAACATGCCGGAATCGATCCGGCTCAAATCGGGGCGATATACATCGGCACTGCCTCTTCGCCATATATCGAGCAATATGTAACCCCGATTCTGGCTGAAACACTGGGTTTGCCTCCGGAAACAACTATGATAGATTACTCAGGCTCCTTAAATGCGCTTGCCAACGCGCTTCTGGGATGCCTGGACGCCATAGCTGCCAAAAGAATCAAATACGGCCTCGTTATCGGCGCGGAGAACAGAGCTACAGCCCCGGGCACGGAGGGCGATGCCAACTTCGGTGCTGGAGCCGTAGCTATGGTGGTCGGCGCTGCAGGCGCTATCGCCGACTTTGAGGGTTTGCATAACTATTCTACCTTTTTCCTGGACAGATGGCGGTCTGTTAAATATTCATGGGTGTCCATTTTGAACGATTACCGGTTTGACCGCGATTACGGCTATCAAAAACATGTAGCCGAGGCGTGTAA
>DAOUMT010000043.1:0-1904 GCA_034409195.1 Dehalococcoidia bacterium | reverse complement strand
GGGCTCCCAAAGGCGATAAGGAGATAACCTTCGGCGATGGTGCCGCCGCTTTCCTGGTATCAAACACCGGGGTAGCAGCCAGCATCGAGGGCAGCTATGCCATTTTCCAGGAATTTCACGAGAACTGGCGCTCGGACAAGGACACCTTCGTTCGCTCCTGGGAAGAACGGTTCATTCGTGAAGCCGGATACACCAAGCTGGTCCCCGAGGCGGTTAACGCAGCCATAAAGCAGTGCAAAATTAGCGTAGCGGATATCTCCAAGGCCGCCATTTTCGCCGCCGACCCCAGGCTGCTGGGGAACGTGGCAGGGAAGATAGGCTTTGATGCCTTTGCCCAGCTTCAAGACCCCATGTTCATGACGGTGGGCAATACCGGCGCAGCGCTTCCCCTGATGATGCTCGTGGCAGCTATGGAGGATGCCAGCCCGGAACAAAGGCTCATGTGTGTGGGCTATGGCGATGGCTGCGATATATTAATCATGAAGACAACCGAGGCCATCGAGAAAATCAAGGATAGAAGAGGGATAAAGCGTCATCTGGAAGCCAAGAAGATGATTCCGAATTACCTGAAGTACGTGCTCTGGCGCGGGCTGATGGAAACCGAGCCTCCTCCACGCCCTCCTATCAACCATATATCTGTACCGGCGCTGTGGAGAGACCGCGAGTGGGGCCTTTCCCTTACCGGCCAGCGCTGCAAAAAATGCAAGACTCCCCAGTACCCGCCGCAGCGCGTATGCGTTATCTGCCAGTCGGAGGACAATTTCGAGCCCTACCACTTCACCGATGCGAAGGCCACGCTCACTTCCTTCTCCCATGACAACCTGGCAGCCAGCATAGACCCGCCGACGACCATTGCAGCGGTTGACTTTGAGGAGGGCGGCAGAATCATATTCAATATGACAGACCGCGACCCCGAAGAGGTGAAGACAGGCATGCCGTTAGAGATGGTGTTCAGACAGGTCCATTACTGGGAAGGGATTCACAACTACTGGTGGAAGTGCGCACCCATCAGGTGCTAAAACAAAGCTATAACCAGAATTGCTATATACTTTAAGGAGGGTAAATGGGGAGCATCAAAGGTATCAGGGACAAAGTCGCAATTATAGGAATGGGCTGCACCAAATTTGGTGAGCATTGGGATAAGAGCAAAAATGACTTAATCTATGAGGCAACCAGGGACGCCCTGGCGGATGCCAAGATGGAGCCCAAGGATATCGAGGCCGCCTGGGGAGGCACCTGGGTATCCGGCTTCGACGGGCGCTGCCTGGCTGACCCCTTGAAGCTGCAGTACATACCGGTCACCAGGGTGGAGAACGCCTGCGCCTCGGGGTCGGACGCTTTCAGAAATGCCTGCTACGCAGTAGCAGCCGGCGCTTATGACATCTGTCTGGCAGTCGGCTTTGAGAAGCTGAAGGACTCGGGCTGGAGCGGACTTCCAGACCAGCAGACCCTGCCCAACAACAGGTACCCCGACAGGACCGCTCCGGGCATGTTCGCCTTGATGGCCACGACATATTTCTCCAAGTACAAGCTGAGCCCCGAAGAGGGCAAGAGAATGATAGGCCTGGTCTCGGTGAAGAGCCATCATAACGGCACCCTGAACCCGAGGGCGCACCTGCGCAGAGAGGTAACCATAGAGCAGGTGATGAATGCGCCTATAGTTGCCTGGCCTCTGGGACTGTTCGACTGCTGCGGCGTAAGCGACGGAGCAGCGGCAGCTATCGTCTGCAGGGCAGACATGGCGAAGAAGTACAGGGACGATCCTGTTTACGTCACGGCGCTGCAGATTTCCGTGTGCCCCAGCGAGGGCGAGCTCAGGGCCGACTACGATTTCACCACTGTGAAGGCTACTGTGAGAGCAGGTGAAGCGGCTTATGCCGAGGCCGGGATAAAGAACCCGCGTG
>DAOUMT010000042.1:0-2996 GCA_034409195.1 Dehalococcoidia bacterium | reverse complement strand
GCTATTATCTCATCCGGTCCGGCTTCTTTTGTCCTTGTTATCGGTCTGTTGCAATCGTATTTCGACCAGTCGTTAGTTAGTATCTCGATTCCGTACTCCGACGCTTTCTACCGTACCTCGGTCCCGGGGAAAGGAGCCAGTACATGTACACCGTAGAAAACATCGATACTTTGAGCGAACTCCAGCGTCTGAGCCAGTGTTTCCTTGCTCTCACCGGGGAGTCCGAGAATAAAAGTGGCCTGGACATCGATTCCAGCGGCATTCGCCATCTTGGCAGCTTCCTTCACCTTATCCAGGGTGATCTTCTTCTTAATTTTATCGAGTATCTCCTGGTTCCCACTCTCCACACCGTACAGGAGACCCACGCACCCCGCCTCTTTCATTCTGCGCAGCACTTCCATATTCACAGTGTCGACCCTGGAGAAAGCCCTCCACTTAAATTTCAGGCCTCGTTCCATTATCCCGTCAAGGATAGCGAAGATGTGCTTATGGTTGGCTGTGAGCAGGTCGTCCTCCAGGTCCACTTCCTTGAACCCCAGAGCCAGGCCCTGCTCTATCTCATTGAGGACGAGCCTGGAGTTGCGATACCTCATCCTTCTGCCACCCATCCTGGAGCCTACGCAGAAGATGCAGCTAAAAGGGCAGCCCCTGCTGGTTACGACGGTGCACGAGGTATCGAGGGCATGATATCTGGACAGAGGATACAGGTGTCTTGCCGGTTGGGGTAGCTCGTCCAGGTTTTCGATGAGGCGGCGCTCTCCGGTCAGTTTTATGCCATCCTTTTTGTCTCTATAGGCGATTCCATCTATATCCGCGAGTTTCCTGCCGCTCACGATATCCAGCATGGTCTGCTCGCCCTCTCCCCTGACCACGATGTCTATCCAGAGAGCCTCAGTGAGCGTTTCCACAGGGATAAAGGTCACATGAGGGCCGCCAATGACTGTGATGATGTCCTTGTTTAAAGACTTGCAGTACTTGAGAATGTCGGAGGAGCCGGGGAAATTCAGTGTGACCGAGGTTGTGCCAACAATGTCCGGCTGATACTTTTCGATTTTGTCTTTTATCTTCTCTTTAGAGCACCTGGACACGAGCAGATCGAAAATCTCGACTTCGTGCCCGTTTTTTTCTAACACCGCAGCGAGATAAAGCAGCCCCATGGGCATGACGGGTACCTCTGCGTAGGGATAGGGAGGGTTTATCAGCAGCGTTTTCATACTCGTTGTCGGTAGTGAGAGCCTTCGACCTCTGATATCAACTGGTCAGGCTAGGTGAAACCACTCTTCCAGTCCTTCGGGCTGCCATGTCTAGACTTTGGGGAATAGGAGGCAAGATTATGTAATGTGGACTAAAAAGTGCTATAATAAATTCCTGGGGATTGTCCCCAACCAACCCCGCTCGCTGGGTGGGTCCTCTCTCCTTCCTACCCTCAAGCGAGCGGGGGACTATTTAATATCAAAATCTTCCAAATTCTATCATGTCTGTTAAATAATAGCAATATGACCGGGCAGGCAACTTTACACCGGCTACGAAAATACCTCAGCACTTTACTTCATTGATTTATCCTGACGCACCTTCGGCGCCCGCAGCGCTATCCGCAGCATGGTGCGTATCAGGTCGATACGAGCCAGGCTGAGAACTCTGTAGTCAAGGCCAGCCAGCTCAGCGTACTGCCTCCACAAGCCCAGCAGTTTCCTGGTGTTCAGGGTGCCCTTGTTCTGCCACTCCTCGATCAGCCCGGCTGATTTCCTGAACCATCCGTACTTTTTCATAATGGCAGCTTCATATCCTTTAGGGTCATCCCAGTGGTCAACCAGAATTTTCGCCGAGACCATGGCAGGGACTATCCCTGCGCCGCTTAAAGGGTCAACCAGCCCTCCAGCCTCCCCGACTGCCCATACATTGCCCTGCACCAGCGGAAGAATAGGGCCAGTCCCCCTGATAAATCCTTTACATCCACATATTGTCCGGGCATCCTCAGCCAAGCTCTCAACGACGTTTTTCATGACCTTGGAATCATAGGTTTTCGACCCTATCCCTACGTGGGCACTGCTGCCCTCGAGAGGGATTACCCAGGAATAGCCTACATTGTGCGGATACTCTGCCAGCGCAGGCAGATGAGGGAATTCCACCTTCTTCTGAATGCAGGGATAGATTATATCGTGCTCGTATTTACCTATATAGGCCCTTGCCGTGCCCGTGGCATCTATTATCCTCTCTGCACCCATATCGGCGGGGGTTGACTTTACAGCAGCTCCTGAAAGCAAGTCTCCTATAAAGGCTGGCTTGTCGATGGAGAAGATATGCCCTTTAATAGTGAATTTAATGCCGTTCGCATATCCTGTGTCAGGACTGGCAAGGATATACTTGTCAGGATCAAGTCCCACTTCCCCGCACAGGGTGAAGAATTGCTTGGTTGTGGCAAACCCGCAGGAAGGGATGCCGCAGCGAGTTGCTGAACCCGGGTCGACAACCTCTACATCTTTGAGATCGAAGCCTCCCTTTACCAGCAGCCGATATAAATAGCCGCCAGCGATGCCCGCACCCGCGATCATAATTTTCGACATGGTCTTGCTTCAGGCTAATAGAGGCCGCCTCATCTCGACTTGCAGCTTATCTCAAGTCTACAACTAGCGTCAGGTATGTTTACTTCCCGGCGGGTCTGCCGGGCTCGGGGCCGGTGGCGCTACGGCCTCCGCCGTCTGTTTCTTTCGCTCAACGGCAAGAAAAGAGGTGATGGCAGCAATCCCGGCTACTACCGCCCCCGATACAAAGGCCCATTGCAGACCTCTAAGAAATTCCTGCATCTGAGAAGGGTTAAAAGAACCCGGCTGGGCAGAGGCTGTAATGGGAGCTATGTTGTACAGCACAGCTCCTGCTATAGCTATCCCGAGAACCATGCCCACATTGCGCATAGCGGCTATTATCCCTGAGGCGATTCCCAGGTGCCAGGGCGGGACGCTCCCCATGATTTCGCTGTTGTTGGGGCTCTGGAACGT
>DAOUMT010000041.1:0-10040 GCA_034409195.1 Dehalococcoidia bacterium | reverse complement strand
GGGTTGAGGGCAGCGGTCTCAATAACCTTGACGCCCTCTTCAATGACCACATCCATGTCCTGCTCTATCTTTCGGGGGTCACGGTGAATAAGTGCAATATTAACTCCGAAGGGCTTCTTGGTGAGGCTGCGGCAGAGCCTGATTTCATTCTGTAACTCCTCTCGGGAGAAGGTGACCGCAGAGATAAGCCCGAATCCTCCGGCATTGGAGACTGCTGCTGCCAGCCTGCCTCCGCTCAGGTAAGCCATTGCCCCGCCGATAATAGGATATTTAACACCCAGTAACTCGGTTAGCCTGGTCTTGAACATATTTGTCCCTTTCTCATTCACTTGGTGGATTAAGAGTATCATTGAGAGGGCGGTTAAGTCAACAGATTGAAACTGAGATGCCTTTCCTATATAATCTTGCCCGTGGCTAAATCAAAGACCGCATTGAGAACGCATTACTGCGGTGAATTACGTATGGAACATGCCGGACAGGCGGTGGCCATCGCCGGCTGGGTTAACCGGCGGCGCGATCACGGTAAGCTGATTTTCATCGACCTGAGAGATAGAGAGGGGATCGTCCAGACGGTTTTCAACCCCGAGGTATCGGCCCAGGCGCACTCTATTGCTTCGGAGCTGCGAGGTGAGTACGTAGTGAGAGTGAAGGGTAAGGTTCAGCCCCGCCCTAAGGGTACGGAGAACCCCAAGCTGCCTACGGGAGAGGTCGAGCTTATCGTAGAGGAGGCTGAGTTACTCAACAAGGCGAAGACACCTCCATTTTACATAAATGAAGAAGTCGAAGTGGATGAGGCTCTCCGCCTCAAATATCGCTACCTCGACCTCAGACGTGAACGGATGCAGCGCAACCTCATCCTGCGCCATAAGGTAGTCAAGTTTATGCGCGATTTCCTCGATGCTAAAGGGTTCCTCGAGATAGAGACCCCAATCATGATCAAGAGCACTCCCGAGGGAGCGCGCGACTATCTGGTGCCCAGCCGGATATACCCCGGCAAGTTCTATGCCTTGCCCCAATCGCCACAGCAACTGAAGCAGTTGCTTATGGTGGCAGGATACGATAAGTATTTCCAGATTGCTCGCTGTTTCCGTGATGAAGATTTGAGGGCCGACCGCCAGCCTGAGTTTACCCAGCTCGACCTCGAGATGAGCTTCATCGATGAAGATGACGTATTGAATCTGATGGAGGAGCTGTTCACCTCACTGGTGGAGACGGTAACCCCTGAGTTCAAGTTGATTAAGCCCTTCCCTCGCCTCTCTTACGCTGAAGTTATGGAGAAGTACGGCAGCGACAAGCCTGACTTGAGGTTTGGTTTGGAGATGGCCGACATCTCAGACATTTTTGCTGGCTCAGAGTTCTCTGTTTTTCGCACAGCTCTAGCCGAGGGAGGGAAAATAAAAGGACTCACTGCCCCTAGCTGCGCCACTTACACGCGCAGCCAGCTTGGCGAGCTAACCGAATTCGTCCGCAGCCGCGGCGCCAAAGGACTCATCACCATGGCGCTGGATGGAAAGCCCGAGGAGAAAATTGCCGACCTGGCTGCTGACAGGGTTCGCTCTGTCGTTGCCAAGTTCCTTACCAGAGAGCAGGTGGTGGAGGTTGCCAGGCGGCTGAAAGCCAGCATGGGGGACCTTCTACTCATCGTTGCCGATAAGCCTAAGATAGCGGACGCGGTGCTGAGCGCGCTGCGCTCCGAGATGGCACAGCGCCTGAAGCTGGCAGACCCCAAGCTTTTAGCCTTCGCTTTCATTCAGGATTTCCCTCTGTTCGAATGGAACGAGGAGGAGAGGCGCTGGGACTCGATGCACCATCCTTTCACCTCTCCTCATCTTGAGGATATGCCTCTGCTTGATACTGAGCCCGGGAAGGTGCGGTCCAGGCACTACGATTTCGTGTGCAATGGTTCTGAGATCTCCAGTGGCTCAATCAGGATTCACAACCGGGAGCTGCAGGAGAAGATCTTCGGGATTTTAGGCTATAGCAAAGAGGAGACAGAGGCCAGGTTCGAGCATTTGCTGGAAGCCCTGGAGAGCGGCGCGCCGCCGCACGGCGGCATAGCCCCGGGGATCGACCGGCTGATGATGCTGCTCACCGGAGAGAGTAATATCAGGGAGGTTATCGCCTTCCCCAAGAATCAAAACGCTGTGGATCTTATGTTTGATTCCCCCTCGCCTGTTTCCACGGCGCAGCTTAAGGAATTGCATTTGAAGCTTATTGATGGTGGTTGACCTATCGCTGGATACCCAAGCCAAAGGGGCGCCCTTTCCTCTTCCCGGGAGTGCAGAGGGGCGGAGCCCCTTTGCTGGGGGTTTGGGGGTATCCCCCAATTTCCCATGTCCCCCAAGATTGGGGGACAATAGGGGGTTGAAAGAAGTTCACGAAAGCTGGCTTCAATTATTCACTGTGAGGCCTGCTCGTAGTATAATGGAGATAAGATGAAAGTATCGACAGAGAAAATCCAGGGTAGTCAGGTAGTTCTTACTATTGAGGCGGATAAGGAAGAGATGGATAGGTCTCTGGATAAGGCCTATCGCCGCCTTGTGGCTAAGACAGCGGTTCCCGGCTTCCGCAAGGGTAAGGCCCCTCGTCCTATGTTGGAGAGATATTTAGGCAGGGAGGCTCTGGTCGAAGAGGCTGCTAATCTCTTGATGGCCGAGTCCTATGATAAGGCTCTGGAAGAGCACAAGGTGGACGCTATAGCTCGGCCTAAAGTCGAAGTTATTCAGGTCGAGCCGCTGTCATTTAAGGCTACTGTACCGGTACGGCCGACCGTAGAGCTGGGCGATTATCATGAGATTAAGTTCACCCCGGATACGGTAGTGGTTACCGATGAAGAGATAACTGATACCATGGAGAGGCTCCGGCAAATGCGGGCAACCTGGGAGCCAGTCGAACGAGAGGCCAGATCCGGTGATTTGCTGAATATCGATGCTGAGGGCATTGCTCAAGGCAAGACAGTCATCAGTGAGAAAGGCGGCTGGTATGTTTTATCGCCTGGAAACTCTTCTTCCCTGCCTGGCTTCTCCGAGCAGCTCGAAGGGGCGAAGAAAGGAGAGGAGAGGACGTTCACCTTGAAATTGCCCGAAGAGTTCGGAGAACACGCTGGTGAAGATTGTAATTTCAAGGTGCAGGTTAACGAGATTAAGCAGAAGAACCTTCCTGACCTGGATAATGAATTCGCCAAAAGCCTGGGCCGTGGTATAGAAACCGTTGATGCTCTCCGAGAAAGGGTTTTAGCTGATATTAAGTCCGATAAAGAACGAATGGCGAGAAGAAGCCTGGAGGACAAGGCGATTGAGGCATTGGTTGCTGTCTCTCGTCTGGAATACCCGGATATTCTGGTGCAGAATGAGGTCGACGATCTTATTGAGGAACGCAAACAATATCTGGGTGAGCGCGATAGTCTGGAGAATTATCTTAAGAATGCGAAAAAGACTGAGGAGGAATTCAGAAACGAACTCAAGCCCAGAGCAGAAGATATTATCAAACGCTCTCTGGTTCTGGAGAAGCTTGGCGAGGTGGAAAAGATCGAGGTCGGCGCTCCTGAGATCGATGCTGAAGCAGAGCGCGTGATTCAGAGTACCCAGGGTGCCAGCGATGGCGATAAGCTGCGTCAGTTTTTCAATTCGCAGTCCGGCAGAGAGTCGCTGAGAAGGAATATATATATGAGGAAAACCATCGAACGTTTGGCGGATATAGCTGCTAAAGTGGAGGAGACTACACCTTTAGAGGAAAAGGAAGGGGGAAAAGAAAATGGAGAACCAGCCGAGTAACGTCATCCCATTCGTAATCGAAAGCAGTGCCCGGGGAGAGCGAGCCTTTGATATTTACTCGCTCCTGCTGAAGGAACGCATCGTCTTCTTGGGCTTGCCCATCAACGATCAGATAGCCAACCTGATAATAGCTCAGCTTCTATTCCTGGAGCGCGAGGACCCGGACAAGGACATCAGCCTGTATATACATTGCCCCGGCGGTCAGATAAATGCCGGACTGGCCATCTATGACACTATGCAGCTTGTACGCTGCGATCTATCCACTATCTGTGTGGGACTGGCAGCCAGCATGGCCACGGTCCTGCTCGCTGCGGGCACCAAAGGCAAGCGCTACGCTCTGCCTAATTCCACCATCCACATGCATCAGGCGATGGGCGGCGCTCAAGGACAGGCGGCGGATATAGCTATCATAGCCAAGGAGATACTGAGGGAGCAGGACGTGATTCGCTCTATCCTGGTCAAGCATACCGGCCAGGCTCTGGAGAAGATTGCCCGTGACACCGACCGAGACTTCTACATGAATTCTCAGCAGGCTCTGGAGTATGGAGTGATTGACGAAATACTTTCAGGAGCCAAGGAGAAAGCAAAGGCGAAGTAAGCCTGATTCAGTAGTCGAGTGCCGTTTGTAGCGCAGTGTGAATATTTCCTGCACGTCGGCTAAAACGCCAGTGCTAGCAACCTCGCGGCGATTCCACCTAGAACTATTGCGGAAACCAGATTGGCCATCGATATCGCTGCTGCTGGCTTCCACCCGAATTCCTTAACCAGGGCTGAGATAGTCGCAATGCAGGGAATATAGAGCATACTTACAAATGCAAGCAGAATAAGCTGCGACTGGGTTAAAAAGAGATTAAAATGTTGCGTACCAAGCAGTGGCACCAAGGCCAGGACTACCAACTCCTTTCTGATCAGTCCAAATACCAGGAGGATTCCGGTGATCAGGGGGAGACCAAGCCACGTGACAGTGATAGGTGAGAGGGCATGGTTGATCGGCCCGAGCCAGCCAAGAGCATATAGACCCTGAACCGCGGCACTACCTATCACATATATGGGGAAAACCATGAAGATTAATGACTTGGTCCGTGCCCAGGTTTGCTTTGTCACGACGCTTAAGGATGGGACTCTAAACTGATGCATCTCCATTATCAGTCCGGTTGATTTGCCTGGGACCACCCTGAGAGCGATGCGCCCCAAGGCAAATATAATTATCAGGTCAATAGCATACAAGGCCAGAGCCCACTGGATATTGACAAACGCTGCCACCAGTCCCAGGATTACGATGGTACGGGCGGTGCACGGCACAAAAGTTATGGCAAATGCGGCCAGCAGCTTCTCACGCCTTGTCCCCATCACTCTGCAGCTATATATGGCGGGAACATTGCAGCCATACCCCAGAATCATCGGAATGATAGCTTTCCCGTGCAGACCTATTCTGTGCATAAAGTTGTCGAACATAAAAGCTACCCGTGTGAGGATGCCCGAGTCTTCAATTGCAGCCAGCACGAGATAGAAAGGCACCACGAAGGGTATTACCAGCGTAACCCCGGCCACTATTCCTCCGAAGGCACCGTTCCAGAGGATTGCACCCATTGAGCCGTTAAGATTCGGATTTGTAGATTCGAAGAAACTGAAGAGATGAGAGAGCCAGTTGGAAAAATAGTTCCCCACTGTAAACGTCCATAGCAGCAGGCCGGCTATCACCACGAAAGCCGTTATGTAGCCGAAAACTTTATGGGTGGTGAACCAGTCCAGCCTGTCCGAAAACGTAGCCTTAACTGTCTCTTGTCTCTGAATATCAGCGGCAATCTGGCTGGCTTTGGAATACCGCTCTGAGGCGATCACTGAGAAGCAGGACTCTGTGCAGGCATCTTCTATCTCTTTAGCCATTATCTCGGATGCACTGACAATGCTCTCCGACTTCAGTCCGACCAGCTTCTTAATTTCTGAATCGTCTTCAAGCAGCTTGATAGCGAGCCAGCGGGAGGGATATTCCAGATTGAGCTGCTGCGATTCGATTGCTCCGGCCAGCTTTTCTATTCTGTTTTCCACCGCGTCGCTGAATTTGACTCTGTTCCCCCTTGCGTTATGTCCGTCCTGAGCGACATCAAGGGCTCTCTCGATCAACTCCTGTATGCCCTTTCCTCTCGATGCCACAGTAGGTATGACTGGTACACCTAGTATCGCCTCAAGCTTCTTTGCATCAATGGTGATACCTTTGGTCTTGGCTATATCCATCTGGTTGAGGCAGATGACCAGTGGGGTACCCATATCCAGTAGTTGCAGTGTGAAATATAGGTTCCGCTCCAGGATGGAAGCGCCGATAACGTTGATGATAGCATCGGGCTTTTCGTGAGCTATGTATTCTCTGGTAACGAGCTCTTCGAGGGAGAAAGTAGAAAAGGAATAGATTCCGGGGAGGTCTATAATAGTGGCATCGCAGCTGTCAAAGTGCAGGATGCCCTCGGCTCTTTCTACGGTTTTACCGGGCCAGTTGCCAATCGTCTGGTGTGAGCCGGTCAGATGGTTAAAGATTACACTTTTTCCGACATTGGCGTTCCCGGCCAGAGCTATAGTAATATCTTTTCCGTTGCCAGATTTTTTACCTTTTTTCGTGGTCGTTGTGTTATGGCATGAGCCGCCTATGGCCAAATTATTGCTCCCCAGCTTAATTTGCGGCCTTTTCTACAAAGACATTGCATGCTATCTCTTCCCCTAGAGCTAGTTTTGAGCCCCTCACCGCGATCTCTACGGGGCCCTTGAGCGGTGCTATTCTGGAGATTCTTATCTTTGTCCCAGGTGTTAGCCCCATGTCCAGAAGTCTTCTGAGGACTTTATTATCTCCTCTGACGAAAGCGATTTTGCCCTCTTCGCGTTCCTTCAGCGTGGATATCGAGACTATATTCTCCTTGCGTCTGTCCACCTTCTCCAAACTCCCGCCCCTCCATTTGCGGCATTCTTCACAGCTGGCAAATTGAAGGTCGCACGGCGGGATGAGATTTCCGTCGTCGGGGCATCTGTCCGGATGTTTTAGAGTCTGGCACAGAGCACGAGCCGTCTCATCGGACAATGCATGCTCCATGGCACATGCTTCATCGTGCACCATAGTCTTCCCAATTCCCAGCATGTCGTGCAGAAATCGTTCCAGCAGCCTGTGTTTTCGAGCCATTTTCTCGGCCATCTTGAAACCTTCGGGGGTGAGAGTGACTCCCTGATATGGCTGGTAATTTACATAGCCCTCATTCGATAGCTTCCCCAGCATTTCAGTCACGCTGGCTGGTGCTACCTTGAGACGTTTGGATATCGCCGTTGTGCTCGCTGTCTTGCCATCTTTGGTGAGGGTATAGAGCGCCTCCAGATATTCCTCGGTGCTATTACTCATTTCGTTCTCCTTAGAAGAGAAATTAGGCAAGCCTAATCTTTAGGGCTACCTAAATATTATAATAGTTTTTCTCTGTTGTCAAGTCGCTCGGAAATTTGCGGGGCAAAGCTAGAAGCACTGTCCGGTTGAAAAGAGGTACGGAATTTATCTGGGGTCAGGGTGGGAATACCTCGGCTATTTCCCCTTCACAGCCTCGTCTATCTCTTCGGTCAGAGAGTAGGCTTTGATAGCCTTGCCTTTGCTGTCGACTACCTTCCAGTCCTCTATACGCACCCTGCCCTCGCTGAAGGCTTTTACTGTAGCTACGACAAGCGGCAGCTCCCTCTTCATGCCTTCTTGGCGGATCAGCTTGAACAAAGCGTTGTTCTCTCCTTGCCTGGCTTTCACTTCGCCGACTGATAGCCCTCTTATCTCTTCCCAGTGCTTATCGAAAGGCTTGCCTCTGATAGGGAACTTGCAGTAGGTCACCGGTGGACCTTTGTCTAGCTCGGGCGTCACTAGGTGCATCATCACGCCGGTCTCGGTGGCCCTGGTTTCGATGAGCTTCCATATCACCTCTTGCCAGGTGCCCGTGGGGCCATCGGGAGCGGCAGGGTGCAGGTTAATCATCTTATAGTGCTGGCACATCTCAGGTCCGACGATAAGCATATATCCGGCGAGGACACAGAGGTCGGGCCCATAGCCCTTAAGCCGTCTCATCACCTCTCTGTCGTACTCCAGCCTCCATTGCGGGGAAAGGTGTCTTCCGCTGCTGGCTGTGAACCTCTTCGAGGAGAGGCAGACCAGCGGGATGTGGTAGGACTCAGCCAGTTTAATGAACATGTCGCTTCCCTCGGCATCTCCTGGCTCGCGGCTGCAGAACACGAACTCTATCTTTGCCTTTACGTTGCCTTGCTCGATCTCATCGTGCATCCTGGTGAGCAGGGCGCGTGACCCTCCGCCGCGGCCTGTGGAGAACCAGCCGAGTTTGTACATGACTGCCTGCTAGCTCCTTTGAAACTGTTTGACCAGTCTGTTTCTTATACCTATGTAGAAATGCATCCACAAGCTGGTCCGATGTCCGAAGACCTGTCCCTGTCGTAGCGATTGCAGGAATTGCTGCGCATCGTTAAACTCGGGTATTTCCATATAGGTGCTGCCTATCTCCCGGACTATATGGGCATCGCTTCCCGCGGTGCCTGGAAGGTTGTGCCTCTGCGCAAGTTCGAGGGCCCGTTTCGAGTACCGTAGCAGCATGGTCTTGGAATTGAAGACCTCTATTATGTCTGCATTGGGAAGTATTTCTTCCAGGGCTTGCTTATGAATCTTTGTCCCGCTGCGTAAAATGTCGTAGGGATGGGGAATGCAGACAAGCCCTCCTTGCGCCTTTATCCGTGCCACTGTCTCCTGGGGGGAAAGGCGGGACGGTATCTTTTCAGACAGGAAATAGCCTATGATCTCGCCCCGGTTACTCAGTATCTCCTCACCGATAATAATCTTAAATGGAGCGATGCGCTTGACTTCGAACGCTCCCGAGATTTCGTTGTGGTCGGTTATTGCCAGACAGTTTATCCCCACCTTGAGACAGTGCTGCACAATCTTTTCGGGAGGAGATATGGAGTCTTCCGAGTAGCGGGTGTGAACGTGAAGGTCGGCTTTTAACGAATTGCTCACCAAAAAACTATGCTCTTTCTATATAGCTGCCGGTGCGGGTGTCGATGCGGACAACGTCGCCGACGCCGATGAAGAACGGTACCTGGACGGTTACGCCGGTTTCCAGCTTAGCTGGCTTCGTCCCAGATTGCGCCGTGTTCCCCTTGAAACTGGGGCCGGTCTCGGTAACCTTAAGGTCGACTGACAGCGGCATTTCGATCCCGACTGCCTTGTCGCCGTGCCGCAGTATCACCAGGGTCATCCCTTCCTTGAAGTATTTTTTGAAGCTGTCGCCCAGTTGCCCGGTGGTCAAGGGGATTTGCTCGAAAGTCTTGATGTCCATGAAGTAATGGAAATCGCCATCCTGGTAAAGGTACTGGGCGTTGCTCAGCTCAAGCTGCACCTGATTGAATTTCTCCGTTGCCTGGAAGGAGCGCTCTGTGATATGCCCTGCCTGGATATCCTTCATCTTTATCCTGATCTGGGCGCTGCCCCGGCCCATCTTGATGTGTTGAAAATCTAATATTGTGTAGAGCTGCCCTTCAAGCTCGATTACCATCCCTTTCTTTATGTCGGTGGCAGCGATCATCTCAAGCCCTCCGCATCTTCCTTGACTTGGTAAGCAGTCTGATTTTGCCTTCCTCCAGGACTGCCATGTCCTCTATTCTAACCCCGCCCCAGCCGCTGATATAGATGCCGGGCTCGATGGTGAACACCATGCCCTCAGCCAGAATATCGGTGGAGCCGGTGCCCAGGCGGGGCTCCTCGTGGGTAGCTAGGCCCACGCCGTGTCCCAGCCCGTGGCCGAAGTTATCTTTGTACCCTGCCTGCTCTATTACTGTACGTGCCAGACGGTCAACCTGCTCACCGTTCATGCCCGGCCGCAGTGTGGCCAGGGCAGTGAGTTGCGCTCCTAAAACTATATCATAAACCTTATTAAACATACTTTCACCATCGCCCGGGCAAATGGTGCGCGTGGTATCGCTGGTATATCCTTCCACCGTCGCGCCTATGTCTATGACCACGGGCTCGCCTTGGTGAATAATCTTGTCTGTGGGCCTGGCGTGGGGCAGCGCCGAGTTCGGGCCTGAGGCCACGATTAGCTCGAAGGGGACCGGCTCACTGCCCTTACTGCGCATGAAGCTCTCAATCTGCCAGGCAAGTTCCTTCTCGGAAATGCCAGGCTGTACTTGCGGCAGAATTTCTTCCAATGCCGCATCGGCTAAAGCTGCTGCTTTCTCTATCAACCTTAATTC
>DAOUMT010000040.1:0-17455 GCA_034409195.1 Dehalococcoidia bacterium | reverse complement strand
ATGTAGACAATTTCACCTTTCCCATAGCAGCATCGTCCATTTATGCAGGGTTTCTTTATATTCCCCTGGCCAGTTTAATCATAATCTCAACATCATCCTTGATGCCTGAAGGCGGTTCCAGCACCTTCTGGGAATAGCCGACCTTGCCATCAAGAGAGATGTACTTGCCTTTGCGTTCTGCCCAGATTGGCGAAGGCAGCACTACGTCAGCGCAGTCTGTCAACTGAGAGCGGTAGCTCGCCTGTACTACCAGGAACTCAGCCTGGCCTACCTGATCCACCCAATCGCCCGTTTCGAAGGTATCGTCAGTGATCAGGACGTAAGCCATCTTGGGCTTGGCCTTGGCCATGCCATCCTGGTTAGCCAGACCGAGTTCCCATGCCCCCCGGCTGTTGCCTTTCGGCTTAAGTGAGATCACCTTCAAGCCATCGTGGTTTGCCAGTTTAGCCAGGTCGAGCAGGCGAGCGATGAGCTTGGGGTTGTTCGCAGCGAGTACACCATCACCGTAAACAATTACAGGGTTCCTGGCGCTGCTCAGCATGGCTGCGGCCTTTTGTATCGCATCTTTATCCAGGCCGGTTTTTTCCACAGCCCTGGCTAAGGAGATGAACCTCATCGATTTCTCGGTGCTCTTTGTCTTTTTAGCCACCAGTCCTTCCAGAGCGCCCAGAAGAGCTGCTTCGCTGCCATTATCAGGACGGAGATAGATATCGGAGCGAAAACCGAAAGTATTCGGGCGAGAGTCTACGACTATGACGTTTGCCTTTTTCTGAGTTTTGGCGCGCAGTATATAGCTGCTAGCTACGGGATGGGTTGCCAGAGGATTAGAGCCAACCACTAGCACACAGTCGGCATCCATGATAGATTCAAGCGGGCTTTCTATCTCAAGACCCTTGCCGTTCTTTGAGAAAGCGCCGATACCCTGTATTACAGCTCTATAGCCGTAACCATCAAGTGTGTCAATATAATCGGTTCCTACAGTATTGCGCATGAACTTGGCAAAAGTTTCCAGAGTTTCATTGGGGCACAGGCTGGTAGCGAACCCGGCTATGCTGCTGGCTCCGTAGCGAGCCCTGTAGTCCCTAATTTTCTCAGCGATGAGTTTTGTAGCATCTTCCCAGGATGCTGGTTCGAGATCGCCTTTTTTGTTTCGAATGAGAGGCGTAGTTATTCTCTGGTTCTCATTGTAGACCTGCTGGAAACGCCCCATAAGACAAAGCTGCCCTTTCGGCCCGGTGAGGTTGGCCCCATCGATTCGCACTATGTTATTGTCCTTGACCAGCACATCAATCTCGCAGCCGACGCCGCAAAGACTGCATATACTGCGGATAACCTTCCCCTCACTGGTCCTGCCTCTGTAGGCGCTGACCTTGCTGAAGATGGCTCCTGTGGGGCATGCCTGCAGGCAGGCTCCGCACGAAATGCAGGAGGACTCGCCCAGGGGCTGGTTCAGGTCAGCCGCTATGAGAGTGCGCCAGCCGCGCCTGCTGAAGTCCAGCGTATGGTTTCCCACTACCTCGCCGCATACACGCACGCAGCGGCCGCAGAGTATGCAGCGGTTGTGGTCGATAACCATGAAATCATTCAGGGTATCGGTAGGCAGTGCCGGGAAGGTATAGGGATATCGCGCGTGGTCCATCTGATAGCGGTAAGCCTGTGCCTGCAGCTCGCAGTCTCCGCTGGCAGCGCAGAAGAAACAGAAATGGTTGCGTTCCGTGAACATCAGTTCCAGGATGAGGCGGCGGTACTTCTCCAGGTTCGGGGTATGTGTCCTGACCACCAGCCCATCCCGGGCCGGATAGGTACAGGAAGGGTTGATGCGCCTTTCTCCGTCTATCTCCACCACGCACAGTCGGCAGGCGCCGACGTTGGATAGTCCCTCCATGAAACAGAGCGTGGGGACATAGATATTATTGGCGCGGCAGACCTCCAGTACGGTGTCTCCCTCTTTACCTTTTACCTGGTTGCCATTGACGGTCAGAGTAATTTCTTTTCTATCGCTCATCGGTCTATTCCTCTCCTCCTACTTCGAGGTCACATCGCAAGCAGCGGGAGGCCTCCTCTCTGGCCTCGTTTAGCCTAAAAGCTAGCACAATCTCTTTGTAAGAAGACTTCCGCTCTCTGGCTTCTATCTCAGCAGGCTGCATTCTTGCTCTCTCTTTGACCTCCTCTTCGGTAGGAGCTATCTGAGGGACTTCTATAGGTTCGTAACCGTCTCTCTCTACGAATGGAGAAAGTGGTTTACCCTGCAAATATCGCTTGATGGACGTAGCAGCTCTCTGTCCGGCAGCTACCGCCCAGATAACGGTCTTTGGTCCTGTCATGGCATCGCCGCCGGCGAAAACGCCGGGCTTATCGGTGACCAGGGTGCGCGGGTCTGCCACAATGGTGCCTCCCTTGCCTACTTTGACCCCGCCGTCCTTGATGAAGGTTGTGTCGGGTCGCTGTCCGATAGCCTCAATCACAGTGTCCACCACCATGGGATAGGTGTATTCCGGGCTGGTCATCGGGCTGGGGGTGCGGCGGCCGCTGGAATCGAACCCCTTCAGCTCCATGCGTACGCATTCCAGTCCGGTCAGCTTTCCGTTCTGGCTGAGCACCTTGGTGGGGGCCACGAGGCAGTCGATATGGATGCCTTCTTTTTCGGCTGCTTCTATCTCCTCTTCAATGGCCGGCATATCTCTGCGCTCTCTTCGATAGAGGATATGTACATCTTCAGCGCCTTGCCTGACGGCTGACCGGGCAGCGTCTATAGCCGAGTTACCGCCGCCCACTACGGCCACCTTTTTACCGATCTTCGGTTTCTTGCCTAGGCTCGACTCTCTAAGGAAGTCTATGGCATCGTAGACTCCCTCGACATCCTCGCCGGGGATACCCATTTTGTCTCCCTTGTGAGCACCGCAGGAAATGAAGACTGCCTTGTAGCCTTTTTTGAACAGACTGTCTATATCATTAACCCTGGTATTCAGTTTAAGTTCCACACCCAGCTTCAGGATGTTGTCTATCTCAGCCTGCAGGACTTTCTTGGGCAGGCGGTATTCAGGGATAGCCACCGCCATCATGCCGCCAGCCACGGGTAATGCTTCGAAAATTGTTACATTGTAGCCTTCCCGGACCAATTCATAGGCGGCGGTGAGCCCCGCCGGTCCTGCGCCTATGATAGCCACTCGCTCCGGTTTTTTGGGCTTCATGGGAGGCACGAACTCGACGCCATGCTCATAAGCATAGTCCGCAGCCATGCGCTTCAGGTCTCTGATGGATACTGACTGATCGACCTGGGCACGGCGGCACTTGACCTCGCAGGGGTGGTCGCAGACACGGCCTACCGACATGGGGAAGGGCAGCCGCTGTCTGATAAGCTTGTAGGCATCTGCGTATTTGCCTTCCTTTATCAGCGCTACGTAGCCCGGGCAATCCAGCTCCACAGGACAGGTATGCTGGCAGGGAGCCCTGAATAAGGGCTGGCATACTGCCGCCGGGCAGTGTTTGTCAATAATATGAGCTTCATACTCGTCGCGGAAATGCCGCAGAGTGCTGAGCACCGGGTTGGGGGCGGTCTGACCCATGCCGCAGAGCTAGGCAGAACCCAGCATCTCCGCCAGCTCGCTAAGCACGTTCAAGTCCTCCATCGTGCCTTTGCCCATGGTTATCTTGTTCAGGATTTCCAGCATCTTGGGGATGCCGGCGCGGCAGGGTGTACACTTGCCGCATGCCTCGTCTCTGGTGAACTGCAGGAAGAACTTGGCTACGTCCACCATGCAGTTGTTCTCGTCCATAACAATGAGACCGCCGGAGCCCATAATGGCGCCCAGAGCGGTAACGGCTTCATAATCTATGGGTGTATTCAAGTGCCCTATCGGTATGCAGCCGCCGGAGGGGCCACCTATCTGAACGGCCTTGAATTTCTTGCCATCGGGTATGCCGCCGCCGATGTCGAACACTATCTGTCCCAGCGGTGTGCTCAACGGCACTTCAATGAGTCCCGAATTATTTACTTTGCCCACCAGGCAGAAGGTCTTGGTGCCCTTGCACCTGTCAGAACCCACATTGGCAAACCAATCGGCGCCTTTGTGTATTATTTGAGGCACGTTCGACCAGGTTTCCACGTTATTCAACGTTGTAGGCTTATCCAGCAGCCCTTTATTGGCAGGGAATGGGGGCCGCTGACGGGGATTGCCCCGTTTGCCTTCGATGGACGCCAGCAGGGCTGTCTCCTCGCCGCAAACGAAAGCGCCAGCGCCGGGGAAGACAGACAGGTCGAACTCGAAGTCGGTGCCCAGTATATTCTTGCCCAGAAGCCCCAATTGACGCGCCTGCTCCAGGGCGTTGTTGAATGTCTGGATAGCTAAGGGGTATTCCGCGCGGATATAGGCATAGCCGCGGCGCACATTGCTGATGGCATAGGCACCGATTGCCATGCCCTCAATGATGGAGTGAGGATTGCCCTCCAGAACAGCCCTGTTCATGTACGCACCGGGGTCGCCCTCGTCGCCGTTGCAGACGACGAACTTCTCATCGCCCACGGCCCTGCGCACGAAGCCCCACTTCGTCCCGGTGGGGAATCCGGCGCCGCCGCGCCCTCTCAGGCCGGCCTTGGTTACTTCATCGATAACCTCCTGGGGCTGCATCTTGCTTATGGCTTTAGTCAGTGCCTGGTAGCCGTCCCTGGCTATATATTCTTCAATGCTTTTGGGGTCCATGTCCTGGTTATGCATAATCCGAATATGCTGAAGTTTAAAGGTGGGCGACTCCAAATCGAGCAGCCACTCCTTAACAACCTCGCCCTTGATGAGGTGCTGTTTCACGATGGTGGGCACCTGCTCAGGGGTTAGGTTGGCATAGATAACTCTACCCATCTGGGGATGGACGACAGTAACCACTGGCTCGCGCTCGCACGGGCCGATACAGGCAGCCTCGGTGATAACCACGTTGGTCAGCTTGCGGGATTTCACCTCTTTGATAAAGGCGTCTTGCACAAACTTGGCGCCACCCGCTATGCCGCAGGTGCCCAGATGCACCTTGACCTCGATATTCCTGGCACGCTCGGCCAGTTTACTCTGCGCTGCCTCTTTCAGTGCATTGAGATCATCGACCGAGGATAGATGCTTCGCCATATCTCCTCCTAACCGTAAGAGCTCAAGACCTCTTTCATCTTCGTGGGGCTCATCCGGCGGTAGACTTTATCTTCAATTGATACCACGGGAGCCAGGCCACAGCATCCCAGGCATCTGACCATCTCCAGTGAGAACAGGCCGTCCCTGGTTGTCTCGCCCGGCTCAATATTCAATTCCTTCTGGAGGGTATTAAGAATCCTTTCGCCGCCGCGCACATAGCAGGATGTGCCCATGCACGTTGAGATGATGTGTCTGCCCCTGGGAACCATGGTGAAAAAGGAGTAGAAGGTGGTTACGCCGTATATTGTGCTGAGCGGGATATTCAGGTCTCTGGAGATAATTTGCAGGACGGGCAATGGCAGATAGCCTATCAACGACTGTGCTCTTTGCAATACCGGGATCAATGCCCCGGCCTGCCCTCTGTTTTCCTCGATTGCGGCCTGTACCTGACGGAATACCTCGCCTGCGGTGGCCCGGCCTTCTGCTGCCCCGATTTTCTCCTTTGCTCTCCGTTTAGCCATACCGAACCTCCCTAGTGCTTTCCATTCAATTCTTTGATTATGCGTTCTACACATTGGGGAATCGCCTGCTTTACTCTGGGTGTGAATTCCTCGCCAAAGGTGCTGACGTCGTCAACCTCTATGGCGTAGATAACGATTTGTTTGGGCATAGCTATGCCCAGTTTGTTACCAAGCTCAAGTGCAGTGGCAAAGTTTACATCGTGTGGCGAAGAAACATGCCGCGTGTTATTGAAAGCATCAGGGTTTAGGCGATAAAGCTGGCCTGCTTTACCATCCGCTGTCTGAATGGCATCGACAATAATGGCCTTATCGTAGCCGGCCAGCAGGTCTATCAGACTAAGACCTGACAGGCTGGTCTCCGTAACCGTTACATCTTGCTGCCGGGCCAGTTTATCTTCCAATACTTGAGCGACGCGATTGCCCACGCCGTCATCGCTGAGTATCGGATTGCCCAGCCCCAGAATCAATGTCTTCATTTTTACTTTCTTCTTTATGGCGGCACAAATGCCGCTCTTATTTAGCCTCCAGCCAGGTTCTGCCCCAGTTTTTCTTTCACTTCGCCCTTGCTGTTGTAGATGACCACCTCCAGCGGCATCTGGCCTGGCAGCGTATGGGTGGCACAGGCCATGCACGGGTCATAAGCCCGGAATGCCATCTCAACCATATTCAGCAGCCCTTCGCTTGCCGCTGTACCTTTCTTAATCAAACTTTGGGCTGCCTTTTTGATGGACATCTGCATAGCAGGGTAATTGTGCGCTGTAGCAACAATCAGGTTCGCTTTGGTGACAATGCCGTTCTCGTCGGTCTGGTAGTGATGAATAAGGGTGCCGCGTGGGGCTTCCACAATACCTACTCCCTCATCAGGCGTGGCGGTGGGGATGGTGCGTACCTTAGGGTCGGTAATCTCTTTGTCCTGACATAGCTCCAGCAGCCTCTCCGAGGCGTACAGCAGCTCTACCAGCCTGGCCCAGTGGAATGCCAGCGTGGCGTGGACAGGCTTACCGCCCAGTGTTTTATACATCTTGTCATACTCGGCCTGGGCTAACGGTGTTGCCATACCGTCGGCTGCATTGAGCCTTGCCAGCGGACTGACTCTGTAGACTCCGCTGTCTTTATCCTCGGTGAAGCCCTTCCAACCGACCTTCTTCAAGAAGGGGAATTTAAGATATGACCAGGGCTCCGTGTGTTCTGCAACATACTCCAGATACTGCGATGGTTTAAACTTGGCGACCTCTTTCCCCTCGGGGTCGACTACACGGATGTCTCCGTCATAGAAATTCACCTTGTTATTGCTGTCCACCAGACCCATGTAGTAGCTCTTCATGGTATATACATTGCCGGTGATTATATTCAAATAGTCTTTGTTAGACAGAACTACATCGTTGAACAGCTTCAGGCTGAATTTGCTGAACTCGACGCAGGACTTAGCCTTCTCCTCGAAGTCTTTTCGCTGCTCCTCGGTGATTGGTTTGCTCATCCCTCCCGGGACGCCGCCCACGGGGTGGGTTGCCTTACCGGCGATGGCTGCCTGGATGCTCTGTGCGTAGGCGCGATGCTTTATCACCTCGCCTCCGACCTGAAGCCCGACTTTGGATATCACCCCGAGGATATTTCTCTGGGCGGGGTCGCTGGTAGGTCCCATGACGAAGTCAGGAGCGGCCAGTGCGTAGAAGCAGGCGATATGAGAATGGATCATATGCGAGCAGTAGAAAAGCTCCCTCAGCTTCTTCCCGGCCGGCGGCAGCTCGACGTGGTACACAGAGTCTGTGGCCTTACACGAGGCCATGTGATGTGCCCCCGGTCAGACACCGCATATTCTGGGTACTATCCGCGGCAGCTCCTCGACCGGCCTGCCTTCGCAGAACTTCTCGAATCCGCGCAGTTCAGGAATCTGGAGGTAGGCATTGGCGACATCGCCGGCATCATCGAGGAAAATATCTATCTTGCCGTGCCCTTCCAGCCTGGTTATGGGGTCAATGGTAATCTTTTTCATCCTGTCCTCCCCTATCTAGCGCTTCCGGGGAATTTTCCTCTTCAGCATAGAAACAGACATGCCGAACCTGTAGAAGGTCCCGGCAGGGTCGACCAGCTCGTTCACCATCTTTTCGATATCTTGCTTGCGATTGGTTTCGTAAATGGAGGCGATAGAGCTGCCCAGTTTCGAGCCCTGGTCAAAAACCCCGGCTGGCGGGCCAAAACAGCCGCGGCAGGGGATGTTGACCTTGACGCATAATGCGCCGCAGCCTCCTCTGGTAGCTGGGCCCATGCAGAGCAGCCCCTGCTCCAGCAGACAGCGCTCCGGGTCGGGGATGATCTCATGGGTCCTGTATATCTTCGTTATCTTCTTGTTCTCTTTCTTGCGGTCGCACTCATCGCACAGTGTCTTATCTGAGGCGATGGTGGCGCCGACCGGCGGTAAGCTATTGGTAGCCAGGGCGTTCACGACTTTTAAGATCAGGTCTACTGTGGGCGGGCAGCCAGGTACGAAGTACTCCACGGGAACTACCTGGGCCAGGGTCAGCACGTTATCGTAAAGCTCGGGCAGCATTAGCTCGCCTTCAGGTACGCTTACCTTGAGTTGAGGGAGTGTTTTATTCGGGTTCTCGTTCGAAGGGGCTTCTATATAAACCCTCTCCATGATCTCGGCGCGGGTAGTAAGATTAGCCAGCGCCGGTATGCCGCCGAAGCAGGCGCAGGAGCCGAAAGATACTAATACCTTGGACTTGGCGCGAAGCATCTTAGCTATATGCTCCTGCTCGGAGCTTCTGATAGCGCCATTGAACAGGCAGACGTCAATAGACTTGTCCGGCATGGCTTCAACATGATGATATTTGAAGTCAAGAGCAATCGGCCAGAACACTATGTCTGCCAGATTGGCGACATCGAGAATCTTCTCATTGATATCAAGTACAGCGACATCACAGCCGCCGCAGGCAGCAGACCAGTAGAGAGCCAGTTTCAGTTTAGGCATGCTTCCCTCCTTGATTCCAGTCCAGGGGTCCCAGCGCTCTTACCTGCTCTGTCATATTGTTAACAATGGAAGCAAAGCGGTCTCCCTCTGAGGCGGAAACCCACTCCAGCATCAATCTCTTCTCATCAATCCCGACCTGTTCCAGCATTTTCTTGAGCAAGGGTATTCGCCTGGCTGCTTTTTCATTACCTTCCAGGTAATGGCATTCTCCGAGGTGTCAGCCGCAGACAAGCACCCCGTCAGCCCCTGACTGGAATGCTTTGACTATGAAGGTCGGGTCCACCCTGCCGCTGCACATTACCCTTACTACCCGCACGTTGGGGGCGTACTTCTTTCGTGAAGTGCCTGCCAGGTCTGCGCCGGCGTAGGAGCACCAGTTACACAGGAACCCCACAATCTTAGGCTCAAAGCTCATATCAGCACCCCCTCTACTTGCGCTTGAATCTGCTCAGTGGTGAAGTGTTTGCTCACTATGGCTCCAGCGGGGCAAGCGGCAGCACAGGTGCCGCAGCCTTTGCACAGAGCCTCATTGATAACAGCAAGCTTCTTGGCTTCCTCAAAAGTGATGGCTTTGTATGGACAAAGGTCGATGCATGTCTTGCAGCCAGAGCACAGTTTGTCATCGACAATGGAAGTGGTGGCTTCGAGCTCAACTTTGCCCTTGCTGATAACGGAGAGTACGCGCGCCGCGGCTGCCGACGCTTGAGCCACCGTATCGGGGATATCCTTGGGTCCCTGGCAGCAGCCGGCGATGAAAATGCCATCGGTATTGGTAGCTACGGGGTCCAGCTTGGGGTGTTTCTCCAGGAAGAAACCATCAGCGGTCCTGCTCAGCGAGAACAGCTTGGCGACAGCACTGACATCTGAGCGCGGCTCTATGGCGGTGCTCAGGATGACCATATCAACGGGGATGCGGCGCTGTCTGCCGATGAGGGTGTCCTCACATAACACGATGAGCTTGCCCTTCTCATCCGGTTTCTCGGCTATATCCGAGACCTCTCCGGCGCGGCCTCTGATAAAGCGGACTCTTTCTTCCTGAAGCCTGTTATAGAACTCCTCGTAGCCTTTGCCAAAGCAGCGCATGTCTATGTACATCTGGTAGATGTACGCATCGGGTATCTTCTCTCTGATTATGTGGGAGAACTTTAACGAATACATGCAGCAGACTCGCGAGCAGTACTCATGGTAATTCTTATCGCGGCTGCCCATACAGTGCAGGATAGCTACGTTTTTCGGTGTCGAGCCATCCTTGAGCACGATCTTGCCACCGGTTGGACCGGAGGCGTTGCTCATTCTCTCGAACTCAATGCCTGTATAGACATTGGGGTGGCGTCCATAGCCGTACGCAGTCATGGGTGTCGGGTCGAAGGAGTCGAAGCCGGTAGTAACTATGATGGAGCCGGCATCCACCTCCATAATCTTCTCTTTTTGTTCGAAATCGATGGCCTTAGCCTCGCAGAATTTCTCGCAGGCGCGGCACTTTCCCTTCAGGAAGTAAATGCAGTGCTCTTTGTCTATTACGGGTATATTAGGCACTGCCTGGGGGAAAGGCGTATAGATGGCTTTCCTTATGCCGAGCCCAACGTCGAACTCGTTGTTTACTTTGATAGGGCATTTATCCCTACAGACGCCGCAGCCGGTGCATTTATCCTCGTTGACATAGCGCGGATTCTTCCTGACCTTGACCTTGAAGTTGCCTACATAACCTGAAACGTTCAACACCTCGCTGTATGTCATCATCTCGATGTTTTCGTGTGACCTCACCGAGGCCATCTTCGGGGTGAGTATTCAGGCCGAACAGTCGAGAGTAGGAAAGGTCTTGTCGAGCTGGGCCATGTGGCCGCCGATAGATGGCTCCCTTTCCACGAGGTAGACTTTATGCCCTGAGTTAGCTATCTCCAGGGCTGCCTGAATGCCGGCGATGCCCGCACCTACGACCAGGGTGTTGGGGCTTATGGAGACCTCTCTTATCTCCAGCGGCTGGTGATAAGAGACCCTCTTCACTGCTGCGTTTACCAGAGCCTTGGCCTTCTGGGTTGCCAGCTCTTTACTCTCGGTCACCCAGGCCACTTGCTCGCGGATGTTAGCCATCTCCATTAAATACGGGTTCAAACCGGCACTGGCCAGCGTGCGCCTGAAGGTGAGCTCGTGGAGGCGCGGCGAGCAGGACGATATCACCACACGGCTCAGGTTCTGCTCTTTGATGTCCTTCTTGATGATGTCCTGCCCGGGGTCTGAGCAAACAAACTTGTATTCCCTGGCTATTACCACTTCAGGCAGGCCTTTGGCGAATTCAACCACCTGAGGTACATCGACCGTGCCAGCTATATTCGCTCCGCAGTCACAGACGTATACACCGATTCTCTGTTCCATTTTATCCCCCCTTGTCGCCTTGCAGCGATTTGGCGAGCACTTTATCGGCCGGGACTATGCATTTTTCAATGCCCAGTGTCTTGTTATCTATTCCGAAGGCTATCCCCATAAGTTGAGTGAAGAACAGGATAGGGATTTTGTAATTGGTTTTGAATTTTCTGTTAACTTTCCCTTGATAGAGGTCCAGATTTGCTTGACATAATGGGCAAACGGTAACTATCAGCTCTGCTCCGTTGCCGACTGCGTTTTGGAGAAGCCTATGTATGGATTGCAGGGCGAGGTCCTCTTCCGATAATATGAGAGAGCCGCCACAGCAGCGGGTCTTTAGCGGGAAGGGCGTGGCTTTCGCTCCCAGGCTTTCAACCAGTTTGTCCAGCGACTGGGGGTCTTCCGGATGGTCGAAGTTGGGCAGAGGACGCACTACCTGGCATCCGTAGTACGGGGCTACCTTAAGCTCTCCCAGATTCGCCTTGACCTTGGATTTGATTTCGTCATAGCCTACGTCATTGGCAATAACATCAAGTATATGACGTATTCTCAAGGTTCCATGGTACTCCAGTCCACCGGCTGCCAGTGCTGTATCCAGGATGGCCTTGAGCTTGGTATTATCCTGGAAGTGACGATTGGTTTTATTGAACATGAGATAGCAGTCGCTGCACTCCGTTACAATGTCGAGCCCCTTCTTTTCAGCTAGGGCCAGGTTGCGAGACGAATGGCACAGCGAAGCCAGTTCACTAACCGAGGCCTGGGGTGTTGACCCACAGCAGTTCCAATCTTCAAGTTCGATGAGGTCCAAGTCTATGACTTTGGCTATGGCTGCTAGGGACAGGCCGTACGCTACGCCATTACCATCCAGACAGCAGCCCGGGAAAAAAGTATAGTGTCTTCTCATTTATATCCTCCCTGCCAGTTCCTCAGCCTTATCCACGATGGTTTTGAGCTGACGCTCTCCCTCTGGCTTCATTCTTCTGGTTTTAATGAACAGGCGCTTGTGCCTGAGCAGACTGAGCGCTGCAGGTAACATCTTTAAAGCACGTAGAGGGTTGGTCCGGAAAAAGTACAAGGCCATGAAACCTACATCGGGGACGTTGCCCAGGCTATAGGCGAAGTCGCTAAAGCTTGCATACATGGCGGGAGTCGTGACTGATGTATTTTTGGAAGGATATTTAATAGCCATAGACTCCAGGGCATGCATCAATTCCGTGGGCCTGATATCCCTGGGACAGCGCACTGTACAAAGATAGCATGAGGCGCAGCACCACATGGAGTTGCTCGACAGCACTTCATTTTTCATTCCGGCGCGTGCCATAGCGATGAGCTGGCGAGGCGTATAGTCCATCTTATTAACGTTGGGGCAGGACGCGGAGCAGGTGCCGCATTGGATGCACAGCCGAATCTTCTCACCGCCGGGGATGCTGCAGATTTCGTCTATAAATGCCTTTGTTTCTTTTTCTTTAGTCTCCATCGCACACCCCTTAGTTAGTCTTAAAAAATAAATAAAAATAGGGGGCTCTACTTGCCCCCCACCTTGCAGTCCCCTGGTGGAACTATTCTAATCACTTGTATCACCGCCGTTCTACAAAGGGTTGCCCTCCGAGAATCAAAAATGAAATAAAATCACTTTAAACACCCTTACGGGCTTCTTCAAAAGCTTGTGTTCTCCTTTTCTGCCGTTTCCTTGAATCGCGTAGAACTTGGTAAAGTCCACTGACGTTCAGGTACCATACCAGAGCAAGCACAAGAAGGACGAGAGCTATTCCCAGAACTATGCCTAATATGAAGTACCATTCCATCTCTCATCTCCTCTTAATCTATCATTTAGTTTTATAAGCAATGCATGTTAAGCGCATTGCGTTATACTCCCCTTCATTTGATTTTTAGCTCTTCCTTGTCGGTGGTTCATAGCAGTGTCAATGCCTTTTCCCAAGAGCTTCAGCTCAATAGCCCTGCCACCGCCGTATTTTTTATAGATCCGGCATATGGCACAAATGCTGGTGTCTGTCCCGGTAATGATTGCTCCGTGCTTCTCCAGTTTGCAAAAAGTACCCTCGATCTCCCAACAGGGGAGGAAGGTGTAGGTCGATACCGGGCATTCAGTCTTTATAGATGGTGGACAGTGGCAGGTCTCCCAGCAGGACGTTTTGCCTGCCCAGAAGTCGGCTCCGGCTTCGCGGGCAAGTTCTTCTTTGCCTGAAACTTCCAGCAATCGCCTTACTTTTGTTTTCATCTCTTGAACCTCTTTTCGCTTTCAGTATTTATATTATCCCGTAGAAGAATAACTAACTTCCGTAGTTGTGCCTGTTTCCGAACTGAATCGAAGCGAGTATTTTTGCCTGTCAAATTGGAAAGGAGTAAGCATTTATGCCTATAGGCTTGGTTGCGGGACTTGCTCCAGCTATATATTGTAGTAAATGGTATGCAGCTTTCACGTTTCAGGCGCAGCCTGTGGCACGTCCTCAAGAGTTATATAACCCTTTTGCAACCCGCGTACCACGGCTTCGGTTCGTGAGCTGACTCCTATTTTATTGAAAATCTGCGCTACATGTCCTTGAACCGTGCGTATGCTCAGCCCCAGTTCGCCGGCGATTTCCTTGTTGGTGAGGCCGCGGGTCATCAGTTTGAGCAGACCTATCTCGCGCTCCGTCAACTCTCCAGATGTAGCTATATTCAAGGGTTTTCCCGATGTCATCGCGATTCTGCTCAATACTTTGCGGGCAATTGTGGGATGAAGCACTGATTCCCCCTGATGAACGGCTCGAACGCCGGAGACGAGCTCTTGAGTATGAACGGTCTTCAGAAGGTAACCCGCGGCTCCTGCTTGAAGCAGCTTGAACACAAATTGGTCGTCGTCATGCGCGGACAGTATTAACACATTTACGTCCGGACAAGCATGTTTGATCTGCCTTGTAGCGTCAATGCCGTCCAGCTTTGGCATAGCGATATCCATCAGAACGATGTCGGGCTTGAGTTGTGTAGCCAGACGTACTGCCTCTTCCCCGTCGTATGCCTCTGCGATCACCTCCATATCCGGCTCTTCCTCCAGGATCTTTCGGGTGCCTTCGCGCAAGACGGTATGGTCATCAGCAACTATGATTTTTATCTTCTCGGTCGAAGTGTTAACCATATAGCACCTACCTATAACTATTTACCCCAGATAATTATTAACTTCCTTACGGGAGACGCCATCGTATTTATGCGCAATTCCATACAGGCAGTAACACTGTATTTGTTTATTCCGTTTAAATCGGGTCAGTAGGCAATAATGCCTGAATAACTAGGCCATTATGCCTAGGCCGATGCATGAAAGTGAAAATTCTCCGTGACAACAATGCCTGGCTAAAAGGATTAGGATACCGGAGAGAACGTCTGAAAGTGCAGACGTCGCCATAATAAATGCCTGAGAATTTAACCGTATGCTGGACGGTGTGTGATTCCGAATATCGGGAGATAATACAAACATCGAAGTAGTTCTGGAAGGAGGATGTCATGAAAGCACAAGCCGGACACTTTGAGACCAAAATCAACGTAAAGAGGGATAGCGAAACCTATAGTGGGGATGTCTTGGCAATGAAGAGGTGCGCGGAGAAAATCTGGAACGCCATATCGAAATACGTAGTCTTTGACAATGACGCCATTTTCAAAGACCCGAATTGGCCCTATCTCTGGACCGACAAAAAATAAGGGGCGTCAAAGACCGGGCATTCTTCTGTCCGTAGCAGGGCTGCAAATCAGGAAGCATCTAGAATCTGGAGCCTGGAAGACATAGAACGGACAAAGGAGGTTGTGATGCAAGCATATTTAGACCTGGTTGTGCAAGAGGCTTACCTGGAAGCGGAGGGGACTGAAAAGAAGGGAATACTGGATTTCCTGAGAGGTATCTGGGACACTGTCCGGAACACTGTAAAGAAGTATGTCACTTACGATAAAGATGCAATTTTTATGGATCGCAATTGGCCGTATCTCTGGTCATAGAAGATAAGGAATATTTATAAAGGTACATAAGAGGGCAGGGTTAGACTGAATACGAAGCATTAATTGACTTTGTATCCTGAGGTGGGGGAGAACGTGACTTCTAGTCTGCGCTCCCCCTTTTTATAAACATTCGCCATCTTACTTCAATGGATAATTATTATTCACACACCGCCGAATAAACAGGCATTTATACGGTTGCATATCTGCGCAATGTGCGCTGCGTTGAAGACGAGAAAGGGCACTAATGCCTAGGATTAATCGAGCATAATGCATGATGACAGCGCTCAGGTGAGCGATAGATAATGCAAAATGAGCTGATAGAAGAGGAGGGAGACAAAATGGCAATTATTACCCTGACCAGGGGAACATATAGCGGCGCTAAGGACCTGGGTCAATACTTAGCGCAGAAGCTCGGGTACAAGCTATTGTCCAGGGAAACAATTATCGAGAAACTGGTGGAATACGGATGGGTAGACGAGAAGCTGGATAAGGTTCGCCAGAAGCAGTTGGGCATGCTGCAGCGCATGAATCTGGAATGGATTCACTACGTTGCCTGTCTTCGGGCTGTGCTGAGCAAAGAAGTGCAAAATGAAGCTCTGGTCTATCACGGGAACAACGGACAGGCAGCACTCCGTGGCTTCCCACATATCCTGAGCATAAAAGTTATCGCGGACATGAAATACCGGATAAAAGCTGTCAGGGAACGCAATGAGTACGCAATCGACCAGAAAGAGGCAATAGAGATAATCCATAGGATTGATGAACGGCGGGAAAGATGGGCAAAGTTCCTCTATCAAACAAATGGCAACGATGCCTCGGCCTTCGATATGGTAATCGATTTAAGCCGTAAAAGCGTCGCCGATGCTTATGAGATGATACATGCTACTGTTTCACTACCGCAGTTTCAACCGACTCCTAGCTCGAAGAAGGTCATCGACAATTTGACACGCGCTGCTCAACTGAGAGCCAGGATAGCAATGGAGGCAGACATTGTAGATGATGAAATCGAAGTCGAGGTTAATGATGGTGTGCTCAACGTCAAAGGAGTGGTACACTCACAGGACGATGCTGATAAACTCAGGGAATTCCTCTCTCGCCAGCCGGAGGTCCATGAGGTCGTAAGTCGCCTGGCGAAAACACCGCAGGAAATCGACACCGGATAAATCAGGCAAGCATTATTAGCATAGTGCTATAAACCCCCTCATTTTTTAATGAGATGAAACTATAAATTAGCAGGTGAAATAGACCGTTAAATCCTGAATCGTGGCAATGATGTCGAAAATAGTGGTTATGTTTTGCAGAAAGGAATAAGAGTAGAATGCGGTTCTTTAATGAGTGCGGCAGGTATCTAATGGCAGGCGCAACTGCCCAAGCCAGGTGGGAAATCAATATATCCAATACCATATTTCGTGACCGGAAGCGACTTTTTTTACTGGCGCTGCTCGTAGTTTCTGCATTGATTGGCATATTTACATGCTATGCTTTTGCACAGGGTAGCACGCTTCCAGATACGTTGGGTGGAAGCTCGGCCTATACTCCTGCTACATATGCAGTGGGCATCTTTCTGGCGGCAATTCTCGTTGGGCTTATAGCAGGACTTATAACCGGCTGCATTGGTGCCGGCGGGGGTTTTATCATTACTCCGGCCCTGATGAGCTTCGGAATCAAAGGTATCCTGGCTGTAGGTACGGACCTTTTTCACATCTTTGCCAAGGCCATCATGGGGGCGGTAATCCATAGAAAACTGGGCAATGTGGCGGTAAAAATAGCCATAGCCTTCGGCGGTGGCTCACTAATAGGAGCAACCATAGGTGGCATGATTAACAGGGCGCTTTATGATAGAAACCCTGTTCTGAGCGATGCATTCATTACCTCAATCTACTCAGTCATGCTGGGTTTCCTGGGATTTTATGCCCTCAGGCAGTTCCTCAGGAGCCGGAAAACGGGCGGGGACGTTGCCGCTGAAGGAGGCGGCGATGTCGAAGAGATAGGGAAACTGCCCCAGAAGATACAGTCGATCAAAATCCCGCCCATGATAGGGTTCGATCGCCATATCGTACCGGGTGGGCGCAAGATATCGTGGGTTTTTGTCGCCGTCATTGGCCTTCTGGTCGGCTTTGTGGCCAGTATCATGGGGGTCGGGGGTGGTTTCCTGACCTTCCCCATGTTCGTTTTCACGCTGGGCATATCATCCACAACCACAGTAGGGACCGACATTTTCCAGATAATATTTACAGGTGGTTACTCAGCTATAGTGCAGTATGCAATATACGGCTTCATATTCTATACCTTGGCTGTAGGTATGCTGCTGGGTTCCCTGTTGGGCATACAGATTGGGGCGCTGGTTACCAGAGTTGTGCCGGGCACACACATACGGGGTTTCTACGCGATGGCCGTGCTTGCGGGTTTCGCCAATCGGATATTTGCTCTGGGGGGCAAGCTGGGCTCTTTGGGTGTAGTTCCGATTTCGACCAACACAGGCAATTTTCTTGGAAACATAGGAG
>DAOUMT010000039.1:0-3592 GCA_034409195.1 Dehalococcoidia bacterium | reverse complement strand
ATAGGGAAATAACCCTTTCTATGCCTAAAGTTGGTGCCAGCCGGGCTACCCTCACAGCATCTCTAACATCTTGTGACCGATCATCAAGTCCTTGCGACCTGATGACAGTTATCCCCTTAAGCGTAAGCAAAGACACCTGGCCTAAGGTAACAAAAGAGAAGATGTGCAATGCCACGAAGGTATATCCGATGCCGAAGGCCTTGGTAGGCTGAGTTAAAAAGTGGTTGCCGCCCAACGCGGCATGTTGCGCAACATCCTAGACATGCAATATAAGCCATAGACGTAGATAGTGTGGGGAGTCGCAATAGAGATATGGCTTCTGAACCCGCGGTAACCACTCCCTTCTCGGTGAAATGAACAGTACTGTCCTATATTGCTACCACCGGGTGGGGTGAGGGGCATACACTGAAGCCAAAATCCCCAGAAAACACCGAATTACCGGCAAAATTCTAGTAGTTGTGGGAGGATGCAAATAGATGTCGCGCGTATCTACAAGGTGCGTATCCGCAGGCGCGTATCTACAAGCCGTCTCTGCTTGTGGCTTCCACTTGTGAATACGGCTTGTGGTCTCGGCTTGTGGTCTCGCGCCCAGTGGATACGCGTCTCTATCCAAACCATATCACCTAAGCAATATTTTGCAACAGTTCCCGATGTTTTTCTAGGGATTTTAGCCTCATTACCTACCCCCTCCCCCCCTCTGGTATACTCTCTGAGAAAGAATGCCCACGTATTTACAGGCTGCGTATTTACAAGCACGTATTTACAAGCCGTATTTACTTGTGGAGCTTGCTTGTAAGAATCCCCGACATTCGACCGGTAAAGTGACCGACACTTGACCGGCAGTAGAGATGGAAGTACTGTGTTTGTTGCTATCGTAAACAGAGTATCCCCAGTCATCCCTTGGAAGCTACATCGCTAACACGGCTAAACAAAAGACATTATTGTTACGTCCCAGGTCGTCTACTCCTAATGGCTTCGAGTCTCTTGAAAGCAGCCCTGGACATGTAGTTTACAATGGCGTTTACCATACCGATTACGGCATCGTATACCACATGTCGTTTACGGCCCAATATCTCCCCTAAAATGGAGGTCCTGCAGAGGGGGGAGACCCCCACCCAAATAGCTATGGAATAAGAGGAAAATGCCGAGAAAAATGCAGTTGGCCGGAATAGGAAGTGGGCGAGTAGCCGAGGCGGCGGGAATGCTCGTCAGTGGTCGGTTGCCTGCTACGGAAGCGGTGCGGAACCATGATGGCCACCGGAATTACCTTCCCGGTATTCCTTGCTCCAGCCGGTGGGGCCGGGAAATTGCCGACAGAGCCTTGTTACACAAGCCAGGTGGCAGTCCGGCGTTGACAATTTGTCGATGAGGTGTTACTCTGCGAGAGTCCAGGAGGCAATCTGTGCCAAAGCAAAACAGTCTGGGTTCCTGGTTACATGAAAAGTGCCAGGAGAAAGGCTATCCCTGAGGCAAACAGCAGCCAAAACTGGTCTTTCTCACAGCACTATTGACGGCATTATCAAGGGAGCTTCCCCGTCGGCTCAAGCTATAAGGAAGCTGGCGCAGGCGTTCTCAAGAGGCGAAAATGAGCGGCTGGCGCTGGAAGACCACCTGCTTACGCTTGCTGGCTATAGAACGCAACGTGTCAACATGAACGGGATCTCTCTGCCGATGGCCCGGCTGTTGGACGTGATAGCTCCGTTCAGTGAGAGGCAGCTCAAGCTGGTGATGGACTTTGCTGACTTCTTAACAGAAATAGAAAAGGAACTTGGGAAAAAGCCGTGATCCTTTATTCTTGCAGGGAGCTCCGATAAGCGCTCGCAGCCTGACCTGACTTTGGCTGATAAAACGGGCAGTCGTTCTGGGCTTGGGCCACAGTTTTGTTCGGTTTGGCAATTCCCATCGGAGCAAACCAGCGCGGTTTCTTTCTGTCGAACCGCCCCTGCCGGCAGTGGTACTCTTCAGGCTCTTGTCTCTGCTCCAACTCCACACAAGCGGCACAGGACGGCGATGCATGAGTGTGCTGTACCATTTGCTCATTACCTGGCGGAGTCACCAATCTCTGCTGTGCGTTCGAGATAGCAGCAGTGCCTGGCTCCGTAAATGAGGTTGGTGGCGGAGCGGATATGGCACATGAGATTGGCACTCTCGCGGGCGGGATTGTCGAGCCTTAAAGGCTATGCCCTGACGCCCCAGGCTTTTTCAATCTCTAACCTAGTATTTGGGCCCGTGCTCCACCACCCCGGCGAGCAATATTATAACACACCGGTGGTCAGGCAGTGCAAGACCGGTTGTTTTGAAACTCCAGTTATATTACAATTGAATTCAGGACAGCGAATGAAGGTTATAGAGAGGAGATTAGCTCATAGAGCCTTTACATTTCACCAGGCATGCCAGGAACCGGATGCGCTGGCGTGGCATTAGGGAGCAGGATATAGCAGCTTGCCTTAGTTCACTCGAGTTTACTGAGTCGGCTTCCGGGGGCAAGAAGAATGCCTGGCTAAAAGTGGGAGAAAAGTTCCTTCGTGTTACGTATCGACAGGAAGCACGTCGTACTGTCGTAATCACGGCAGTACTGAGGCGGAAAGGGCCAAGGGGGTTAACATGAGAATCGAGTATGATAGAGAAGCAGATGCCCTGTATATTCACCTTCGTCAGGCGCCAGTGGAGGACAACATCGACATCGAAGAAGGGGTGACAGTTGACCTGGATGCCCAAAAGCATATTGTAGGCATTGAGATCCTCGATGCCAGCACCCGGCTGAGCCCTGAGGAGCTGAGCCAGGTCTCCGTGGAGAACCTTATCCCCGCTCCGGCTTTACCTACTGCCTGACCCATTTCGGTGAGCAGAACCTCGGCTTATTGCCAGGGGACTACCGCCCTGCCAAAATGGAGTTCGCCCAGGCTTTTAGGTTAGTGAGCGTGAAGAACCAGTTGGAACGTAAAGAACTCCCGATAGAACTAAATGAGCAGTTCAAGCATGCCCTGGACTTGATGGAATACAGCGACAGGAGCGTTTTCATCACTGGCTGCGCGGCTACCATTACGAGAAGGCAGAACAGTACCGCCCTGTTGTCAGCAAAATCGAGGTGATTAAGAGGGCAATCGAAAACAGGATTATTGTATATAGTGTATCTTAAACCTAATGACGAGAAAACGAGCAGAATTGTCAGACCGCAGCTGGTTGGAGAGATGGAGTACCACGGAAAGAAGTATCTGGCCTGAGTTTTACAGTTAGAGCATCTCGCCACGCACGAGGTAGGGGCTTTCCAGCTTTGGGCGACGCAAAAGTGTGATGTAACGATTTTGGCCAAATCTCTTGACAATCAGGCTGAGGATGTTGTAGTGTGATGATGAGATGTTCACTCGGCTGCAGATCTGCCGCAACAAGGATGGGAGCATCCGGTCTTATCTCCATCTGCTTAACTCCAAGAGGGTCAACGGCAGGACCCGCCAGGAGTTCATCTGCACCCTGGGGCGGCTGGATGTGCTCCAGACCGGGGGAGGGTTGGACCGCCTGATAGAGGGCTTGACCCGCTATTCGGAACGCCAATGGGTCCAGGTGCAAGCGCTCAAAGGCGGATGGGACAAGC
>DAOUMT010000038.1:0-16532 GCA_034409195.1 Dehalococcoidia bacterium | reverse complement strand
GTCTAGACAACACTATCGCTTAATACCAGCCGGTTATCCTCCTGGTATCATTGATACCACGGTAACTTTATCTCCCTTTTTTAGCTTTTTATCCTTTACTCCACTGAAAGGAAAAACCTCGTCATTTATTTTCAATAAGACAGGGGTAAGAAAAAGCTGTAGTTCAGCTATAAACTCCTTCACCGTTTTATTCTCCTTGACTTCCATATCCTTGTTTAAAGCCGGAGGCTTCCCTATAGTGGGTTTTGTCTCAGTGGAAGGTTTCGCAAGGACTTTCGCTTGTTTTTCTTTTGGTGCTGCCGCGGTGGTAATGGTAGGCGGCTTGAGGTATATCAGCCTGCGGCAGATGTCCGAGCCGGTGGTGAGCGGGCTTTCCAGTAGCTCCACCTGCACCGGGTGTTTCACAACGGCCTCCCACATGGCTTTATTGAAGTAATTGCCGCAGCGGCACCAGTCGGGGGTAGGCTCTATGTGCCCCATAGTTATGATAGGACACGAGCATTCCCCTTTGACATCGGGATAGAAGTCATACAAAATGACATCGCCCTTCCTCTCCAGCTTCCTCGCGCCGGGGAAGGCGTCCATCAGGTTCTGAATGAAGGTGTCTATATCGACATCTGTGTTGAGCTGCGCATAAGGCATGAACAAAGAGTTGCACTGCCTTCCGGTGCATTCGAGGCACATCTCACGGGCAATCTCGTCGAAATCAGGTTGGAAGATACGTTTGAAGACTTCACTTTTTTGCAGTCCGGCGAAAAACTCGCGCTGCGCTTTCTCCTCTTCAGACAATTCTTTAGGCATTACCACCTCCTCAAAGCATGCAGCCAGGGCATCCTGCGGTCTAGCTGGGAAATCTGCAGCTCAGTCTATTTACGCTTTGCCTTTTTCTTGACCGCCTTGGGCTTCATTTCATGTTCAGGCGTCGTATGCTGTGGATTCCTCAGGTGTATGACATACTGGCAGGCCGGCTCGCCCGTGGTATTCGGGCTGCCCATCAGTTCCGTCCGCGCAGTCGGTATGCCAATAGTCTCAAAATAGTATGCCGCCATATTAGCACCGCAGGAGCAAAGCTCAGGGAAAGGCTCCATGATGCCCATTTTGACCACGGGGCACTCGCAAATGGGCTTGCCGTCATCATCTATACTACAATGATAAGTCGAATGAATTATGTTACCCACTCGCTCGATTGTCCGGGGACCCATGGGCGGCTCCAGATTGGTCAGGTGCTTCCTCATCTCCTCATAAGTCATGTCGGGCCTGATCCCCAGAGCCCACACAGCCATGTCAGCGCAGGTTTTGGACATTTTCATCATCACATAGTCCCTGTGCTCTGCAGGCAGCTCCCTGACGCCTTGCAGGACTCCTGCCAAGATGCGAGGCACCCATTCCTTGTAAATCAACTCCTTTATCTCTGGAGTAAATTCGTGTGCCATCTGCCCTCCCTTCTATAAATTCCACCTTACCTCATCACATCTAATATTGCAATTTTGTTCACTTGGATTTTCTACGACGACTGGCGTTGCTCGCTTTTTTAACAGGTTTTTCCACAGGTTTTGCGGTGGTGAAGCGAGAGGGCTTGAGATGCACCAGGAAGCGGCATTCATCCGTGCCATCCACCTGAGGGCTGCCCAGTGTCTCCACGGAGTCCACCTTCTTATCGGTGTATTCCTCTATATAAGCTCTAACGCTGTTCGCCGAGCAGCCGCAAAGCTCCGGCCTGCCCTTCATCATCCCGTACATAGCAAGGGGACACTGACATATCGGACGCCCCTTCTTGTCTTTGGGTGGAACGTAGGTCCAGTGAACTATATCGCCTACCTGAGTGATCTTCCTGGGGCCAAAGGGAGGCTTCAATGCTGCCATTTGCTTCTTGTATGCCTCCCAACTCATACCGGGAGTGCAATCCAACACCATCTTGGCCTGGTCGCTGCAAGCTTTGGACATTTTCATCAACATTGTATCCCTGTGCTCGGGGGGGAGCTCGCTGATCCCCTGATAGGCTGCATCTACAATCCGGTACAGCCAGCTGTGGATTAAATCCTTTATCTCGGGGCTCATTTCCAGGTAATACTCATCTATGGATTCTTGTAGTTCCTCGGGCAATTTTTCGGCCATTGTTTCCTCCTTCTTGAATTTTAGACTGAATATAGCTGCGAGCTTATTGCCATTCTACCTCGGGCATAGCTACTGTCCTCACCTCCTCTACCGCTGTTTCCTGTAAAAACGGAGTGCGCAAGGGCGAATATGGAACCAGACCGTATAAAAACCTATAAACCACCTTAGGACGCCATTTCCCCGCCACAATCTCCCATTCCTTGTATGCCGGGTCATTCAACGAGGTCTCGCGAATCTTGACCCAATCGCCATGCACGTTGCCTGCCGTCCATATGTTGATGACCTCGCCGCTGGAAGCGGTTCCCGCCACAGCTTTGTAGCAGCCTACCAGCCTCATACCCCAGGTCTTCGCCATAGGCACGAGCTTCTTTCCCACAGCTTTGATGTACTCATCCTCTTTGCCGGAGGAAACCCGCGCCAGGGTGTGCAGGTAAATGGTAGACTTGTAGTCGCCCTTTTTGAGCTTGGCCAGCGTAGGTGAAAACGGTGCGGGCTGCAGCACCTTGCCAACTGAGTCTGTAACATAGTCTACAGCCTCCCGCTTCCAGGACTGTATCCAGGGATGCTTATCGTGGAGCTTTTGCACGCGGTCCAAGGTCGCCCAATTATCCAACTCCCAGAGTGCCAGGTTCTCGTTGTAATGGATGCCTATCATGAACATCCCAACGAGGCGCAGCCCGTTCTGTTCAGCCTCGGGCAGGTAATCGCTGCCCATAACCTTCCAGAATTCTTCTTGAAGCCTGGGAACGATCATTATGCTGTCATATAGATATAGCATGATAAATCCCTCCAGATTAATGAAGCAAGGAGTAAGGTGCCGGGAGCAAGAACTTATAGCTCCACTCCATACACAAGCTTGATACTTTCTCCGTCCATCGCCGATATCCCGGGTCTTTGAGCCGGGACTCATGTATCTTGCCCCAGTTGGCCCAGTCTTTAACCGCCCACAGGCTAATAATCTCGCCGGACTCCCCGCACGCGCCAAACCAGCGGTAGCAGCCCGCCAGCTTCATTCCCCGCTTTTCCTCCAGGGGCAGCAGCTCCTTCTCAAATGCCTTCAGGAACTCGTCCGTCTTTCCGGATACGACGTTGTAAATGAGGCGGTAATACAGCTCATTGCCAGTGAAATCGCCCCGCTTCTGGCGCTTTTTGATCTCTGCCGCTGTGGGCGAGAAGGGCAACCCTTCAAGCAGGCTGTCGAACCACTCGTCGCGATATCTGAAACCCTCGCGGTGCCAAGTCAGCCCGTCGCGCTCGTGTATGACAAAATTAGACAAGCCCTCGAGGGAATCTACGCCTTTGGGGAGTTCGGACAGAAAGAAGCTCTCGCGATGTCTAAAGGCAATTCTGAAGACGCCCAGCACCATCATGTGGCGGGCTAGGCCAGGGAGCAAATCAGTGCCCATAACATCTACATACTCATCCATCATGCCCGGGAATGGATAAGTGGTCTCATACAGATAAAGCATACTAGCTGCCCTCCTTTCCTTCGACAATTGTCAGACTGGCGCTCTAAGACCTCCTGAAGTACGACTTGGGATTATCACGGTAGCCTTGGCTCTGGCGCTTACCATGCCGTCTTGTTTCGTCACAGCGAGTGCACAATCAACCTTATGATTGTCGGCATCCACATACTTTTTCGTGACTTTACCTGTGACAACAATAGTATCGCCCTGATAGTTCGGCGAATTCAGTGACAGGCCTATCTTCCGAATCTTTCCTGTTGGCCCAGTCCAATCGGTCAGACATCGTCCCAACAGGCCCTGCAGGAAGGCTATAGGAGCCGCTGGCGCTTCATATCCCAAAGGTCGGGCAAAATCTATGTCATGATGCAGGGGAAATATATCTCTCGTGCCGCAAACTATCATCACTATGCGATCTCGAGTGAGCTCAATTGAGACCTTCGGTAGACTATCTCCTTCTACAACATCTTCCCAATATATAGTTTCATAAGACACTGACTAGACTCCCCGATCCCTCTGAGTTGTAAGTAACGACTTCTGCCTATATTCTGTACCTGAATAGAACATACTGGCTGGTTCCTACCAGTTCATCCCGCTGATTGAAATAATAGTTGGTTGTTGTTATGAAGTAGCCTTCTCCGACACGCGTCTTCTTGAGAGGCGATATAATATCCAACTTGGTCATATAATGGATTCTGTCACCAAGACGAATGGGCAAGAAATACTCTTCTGTAAGGCTGATGACTGCCGGGATGGGGACATCCTCCAGCGGCAGGTCTAGCTGAGCCGGGCCTATGTCGGGGGGCATTTCAACAGGCGGCCACCAGCGTGGATATACCCAGGTCGATTGCATGGTAGGCGGACTCACGATGCCCCCGTATTCGCTGCTTTTAGCATATTTCTCATCTGTATATAAAGGATTTGCATCCTCGACCATCTCGCACCAGTGCCTGATCATTGCCTTGTTTACCTCATCAGGGCCCTCGAAGAATCCCGATGAACGTCCGATGTACTTCTTCAGCTCCGGAGACAAAGTCTTTTCTGTCAATTTGTTTTTCCCCGAAACCAGATTATTTGATGGGAGACCAGCTTTCTGTGCGCAGGAGCTTACTCTCCCAGCGGTCGCGGTATTTCAGCCCTTCTATCATCCAGTCCCCCGGCTGCGACGGCGACACGCCATGTGGGATTATCAGAGACAATAGCTCCCAGTTATGAATCTTGGAGAGTACGATTGCCTCATGCCAGTGGCCGCTGCCCGGGCAAGTGCGCCAGCCAGCTACTACGGTGATGACTGGCGGCTGTATGGCTGCGACCTGCGCTTGATATACTTTATGTAAAGCTAATATATACTCCTCCAGCTTACCCAGATAGGGCCAGCCTGTATCAAGTATGTAGAGCCCAGGAGTTCCGTCGTCGGGCGCAGTTCCTACGGAGCCGAAATCTACTTCCTGCATCGGCGATAAGGGGTTGGGCAGAAGCATCTTCGACACAACCTCGCGGCGATACTGGCAAACATCGCGATTCCATCTCCTCCATTTGCGGTCGCCCACCATCCGATCGACCAGCGTGCCCCACGACTGCCAATCTCGAACAGCGGTGATAGAGACCGCTGTGTAGCTTACATTAGTCATCATAGTGAGTTCCCAGAACCAGAGCACCCTGGCAAGTCCGTCCTTCTCAATAAGCGGCTTCCATCTATCCCGCATAGCCTCGGAGAACTCCTCCATTTTGCCACCGATGACTTCATGTATTTCCTGTAGAAAAATCATGGTCCGGGCTCCTTTAGCACCGTGTCTCACTTACCCTTGAATGTCGGCTCTCTCTTCTCAAAGAGCGAATTCATGCCCTCCTGGAAATCCTCAGTACCGAAAAGTATGTTCATGATATATACCTCGTAGTCCATATGCTCCGCCAGGTCAGGTTCATGAAGCGCTCTATACATAGCTGCCTTGGTCATAGCTACTGCCAGCGGTGCATTTTTGGCTATCTTTGTTGCCATCTCCCGGGCTGCCTTCATCAAATCACTAGCTGGGACAACCTTGTTCACCAGGCCGATTCGCTCTGCCTCCCGAGCATCCACCATGTCGCCCACAAGTGCCAGCTCCAGGGCTTTAGTCAGCCCCACGGCGCGAGGCAGAAGATACGTGCCACCACCATCGGGAATGAGCCCCCGTTTCACCTGAAGCATCCCGAACTGGGCATTCTCCGAGGCAATTTTCAGGTCGCATGCTATAGCCAGAACGAACGCGCCGCCCAGCGTCAGGCCGTTTATAGCAGCTATCACCGGCTTGGGCATGCTCTGTATCTTAAGCACGAGGGTCAGGAAGCTCTTCTCATCATAAGCAACTCCGCGTCCTCTGACCGTGCTGGCCATGGGGGGGAGATTCTCAGTATCCATCGTCGCTGCCCAGTTGAAATCAAGGCCTGCCGAGAAAACCTTACCCTCCGCTGTAAGGATAATCGCTTTCACTTCCTTATCTTTGGCCAACTCTTCGAAGGCCATATCCATCTCGCCCATCATCTCCATATTAAAGGCATTGCGTTTATCCGGACGGTTCAGGGTGACAGTCCCGATGCCGTCCTGCCTGCTAACGAGAACCATCTTATAAGGCATCTACGCCTCCTTCAGAATGTGGCTAGTCCTTCGAGCTAATATCCGTCCCAAGGGAGAATTGCCCACCAGAAGCTCTTCAGCTTCCCGGATGATATTATCTATCAACTCTTTGACGGTAACGACTCTTTCGATCGCCCCCACCGCCATAGAGCCACCCATGACAGGCATGGGATGCGACGTAGAATGAGGTTTTGCGTCGCCCACCAGCTTATAAACTTCCTGTTTCCTGGTCAGTTCGTCCAGCCCTGGCGGGGGCGGTGCAAACACCCTGTCGCGTACCTCGGGGTCGTAGGGACTGGCATTCACCAGGACCTGCTTATGACGTTCAGAGATAGGGCACTCTTTCGTAGCCATGAAAACAGTGCCCAGATACACCGCTTCCGCACCCATCGCCAGCGCTGCCAGGAAGGTGCGGCCATCTCCGATGCCACCGGCGGCGATCACTGGAGTCTTAAGAATTTTCGTGGCCATGCTGACTGTGGTCAGCGTTGTCAAATGAGAGGCAGCCTTCTCACCCTCGCCTTCAATCCCCACTACGACCAGTGCATCGGGGCCATGACGCTCGGTGGCGAGAGCATGCTTTATAGTCCCTACTTTATGAATCCAGGGTATCCCTGCTTCCTTAATGCGCTTGCCGAGTTCTTCGGCTTTGTAAGCCGATGTGAATATTGCTGCTACCCGTTCCTCTATGGCAACATCGCAGAGTTCGTTTATTCTGGGATGCCCTATCAGCGACAGATTCACACCGAAGGGCTTCTCTGTCGTGGACCTGGCTTTGCGTATATCATTGCGCAGCTTTTCGGGAGTGCCCAGCGCGGTTGCCTCTATGATACCGAATCCCCCGGCCTCTGAAACAGAGGCTGCCAGGACTGCTCTGCCGAATCCGCCGAAGGCGGCCTCAACAATAGGGTATCTGCAACCCAATAGCTCGGTTACCTTGGTCTTCCACTCCATGACGACAGTTCTCTAGCCCTCTATATGTTCTAACTTACCAGCTTCGGGGCAAACCCAATCCCATGGCGCAGATGAGGTTTCTCATAATCTCAGAGGTGCCCCCTGCCATGCTCAACCCCAGGCACTGCTGACATTCCTTTTCGTACCGTCCCTGCAATGGGGCCCATCTGGACTCTTTCACCTGCGCATAGGGACCTATGATCTGATACGCGCTGAAGTTGAACCGCTGCACCATCTCAGTGGCCAGGATCTTAGCTCCTGCAGCCATGGGCGCCGCCATTACCAGGCCGCCCTTAATCTGGTTCCAGAGCACCGAATAGGAGAAGGTGCGGCCAATATCTATCTCGATTGCCATCTGTGATAGCCTGTGTTTAATCAGAGGGTACTCGGATAATGGTTTGCCGTCGCGTTTTGTCTCCTGGCAGAACTCTAAAAGCTCCTCTAATTCTCTCTTCAAGTAGGCAAAGAGCTCGATCATGGAACGCTCAAAGTTTGCGGTCATCTGAGAAGCTACCCAGCCCTGATTTTCTTCACCTACCATGTTGCGCGCGGGAACGCGAACATCATCAAGAAAAACCTCGTTGAACAGGTGTGAGCCATCCAGACTGTATATGGGCTTTATGGTGATGCCCGGAGTTCTCATGTCTAACAGAAAGAAGGACAGTCCGCGGCTTCTCTTCTCCTGGGGGTTTGTCCGAGCGAGCAGGAAGCCCCAGTCGGCGCGATGGGCGCCGCTGCTCCATATTTTCTGGCCGTTTACGACGTAATCATCTCCGTTCCTTACGGCACGGGTGGTCAGGGAAGCTAAATCAGAGCCGGAGCCAGGCTCGCTCCACAGTTGCGTCCAGAACCGCTCCGCCTGTGCTATGGGAGGCAGGTGCTCTTTTTTCTGCTCCTCACTTGCGCTGACCAAGAGAGTAGGAGCCAGCAGGCTTATGCCCCAGTGGTCAACCCCTGCTCCACGGTTGTAGCCCATCACATCGCTGAATATGAACTGTTCTATGAGTGAAGCATCCTCTCCACAGTACTCCTTAGGCCAGGCACGTGACAGCCAGCCCTTTTCGGCCAGCTTCCTGGCCAGCTTTCTGTGAAACTCCCAGCAACAATCTATTCCGAATATAGCCTCCATCGATGTTCCCCACTCAGGAGGGGCATACTTCATCTCCGCCTGGAAAAAATCGTTAAACTCTTTTCTTAATGCCTCCTCGTGTGGAGTAAATCGGAAATCCATCTTGGCTCCTCTCGCTTATTCTAAATTGTAGCCGTCTCTAGTTCGTCCAGGAAAGCAGAGCGACCCTTCCAGTATCTCTCCCTTTCCACCAGTATCGCCGTCGCCTGCCCTGCACCACCCGGTATGGATGCCAGGCCGTATCTGGAGCGACGGCGGTTCATCTCGTGTGCCATCGTACCTAGCAGCCATACCCCGCTCGCTCCCACAGGGTGTCCGATGCAGCAGGCGCCACCATTAACGTTTACTCTCTCAGGGTCAATGCCTAATTCCTTTATCAGCACCAGAGGAACCACCGCAAAGGCTTCGTTTGTCTCCCAGAGGTCTATATTGGCTGCCGAGAGTCCGGCCCTCTCCAAAGCTGTCTTAGATACCATGCAGGCGCCATATGGCGCAATCTGGGGGTCGATTCCTGACCAGGCCATAGACTTTATAGTAATCATAGGCTTTAGTCCCAACTCTTTGGCCTTCTCCTTGGACATGAACATCGCAGCAGCAGCTCCATCGACCTCTTTAGAGCAACTCGCAGCATTAATCTTGCCATCCGGCTTGTAAACGGGTGGCAGGCAGCGCAATTTCTCGATAGTAGAGTCGGCCCTGACACATTCATCGTGGTCTAATACCGCCTCTGTTCCATCGGGCAGCTTGACCTGCACCGGAATCATCTCATTTTTAAACTTCCCTTCCTTCTGTGCTGCAGCAGCCCTTAAGTTGCTCCTCAGGGACCACTGGTCGAGTTCCTCCCTGGAGATTCCAAATTTGTCAGCAACATACTCGGCGGCAAGGCCGAGGCCCATGATGGCGGTGGGGTCAATCCTGTCGAATATCTTGGCATTCGCCTGCCAGCGCGCGCTGAACTCCTTGGCAAGCTCAAATAAATCTGCATCGGGGAGGATAACGGGATTAGGGAAATGGGACAGGCTCTCCAGGCCTCCGGAGATAATGACATCTGCCTGGCCTGATTGAATAGCCATCGCGGCAAATTGAGCGCCAGCCATGCTGGAGCAGCAGGCTCTATCCATACTTACGCCCGCGACTTCAAAAGGAAAACCGGCCGCCAGGGAGATATCTCTGGCCACATTAGCCTGCTCCCCAATCTGAGTCGGCGTACCGATTATTATGTCATTTACTAAATCGGGATTGATACGGGTTCGCTTTATCAGCGCCTGAGCTACAATGATTCCCAGATCGTCGGAACGAACATCGGCAAAAAACCCTGGCTTTTTCTTGCTTGCCCTGCCGAAGGGCGTCCGCACGAAATCCACTACCACTGCTTCCCTTAGTTTAACCATCCCTTCACCCCTGCCTTCCTAAAGTGCGCTCCACACAATGCCTATCCCTTTTTCATAAGCTGCACAGCTTCGAGTAACTCCGGCTTCATGCGCAGTGGAGAAAACGAGACTAGACCCAGAAGGAACTTATAAGTCACCTCGTTGCGCCACGCTCCGGCCCTCGCCTCCCACCGCTTAAGCGCAGGGTCTTTCCGCGCTGTATCGCGCATGGCTCCCCATGCAGCGATCATATCGCCTGCCGTCCAGATGCTGAAGACCTCGTTGCTGCCGGCTTCACCCGCCGCCACCTGATAACAGCCAGCTAGCTGCATACCCCATTTGTTGGCTATGGGAACTAGCTCTTTTTTAATTGTGTTCATATATTCGTTGACTTTACCCGGAAAGACCCGTGCCATGCAGTGCAAATAAAAAGTGGACTTATAATCTCCCTTACTAATCTGTGCCAGAGTCGGTGAGAAGGGAGCAGGCTCCAGCACTCTTCCCACCCAATCGGTCCGGTAACGGATAGATTCCAGCTTCCAAGTCTTCATCCAGGGATCCTTGTCCTGAAACTTCCGCAATCGGTCCAGTGCCGCCCAATCGTCCAACTCCCACAGGGCTATATTCTCGCTGTATATTATTCCTACTTTAAACATCCCCACCAGACGCAGCCCGATTTTCTCCACTTGAGGTACGTAATCAGTTTCCATTACATGCCAGAATTCGTCCTCGGTCCAGGGGACAATCGTCAGAGTCTCATGTAAATAAAGCATTGTACCTCCCCTTCACACAGATTATGTGCAATTATGCTCCCTTGATCTGGTGGCTAGTGGAGCAACGACCAATCGGCTGGAATCCAGAACTTGTAGCTCGACTCCAAAGTCAAGGCAGCCGCCTTTTCTGCCCACTTCTGAAATGCAGGGTCTTTCAAGCGCGCCTTCCGCATCTGCCCCCAGTGTGCCCAGTCTTTAACCGACCACAGGCTTGTGATCTCATTCTGACGCCCGCAGGCACCGAACCAGCAGTAGCAGCCCGCCAGCTTCATGCCGCGGTCTTCCTCCATGGGCACCAGTTCCTTCTTCATCGTCTTCAGGAACTCATCCATCTTCCCCGGCAACACTTTCGTCTGCTCCCAGTAATAGAGCGCATTGCCGGTGAAATCACCTTTCTTTTGCCGCTTCTTAATCGTTTCTACAGTGGGTGAGAAAGGTATAGCCTCAAGCCAGCTATCGTACCAATCCTGCCGGTACTTCAGTGCCAGCCGCTGCCACGCCATTCCATCGAGGTCCTTGAAGGTGAAGCCGCCAAGGCTGTCTACCGAGACCGCCTCCTCTCCCATCTCCCATAAGGCGAGGGCTTCACGGTGCCAGAAGGCGTTTTTAAAAAAGCCCACCGTCTTAACATAGCGGTTCCAGCCAGCTATCAGATGATTTTCAGCGGCATCTATATATTCATCTATCATGCCCGGCTGCACATCCAGAAGTTCATGTAGATAGAGCATGGCCCTTACCCCTCCTTTCACTAAATGCTAGTTCCCGCTCATTCGAGAGCACCTGCTACAAGTAAGTCCGCGATTTCATCGTCGGACATCCCTAGAATTTCCTTTAACACATATTCATTATGCTGACCCAGGCAAGGGGCCGGCATGGTAAGCTCATTAGGTGTCTTCGAGAAGCGATAAGGAGGAGGATGGTAGATGTGTGGCCCTATCTCGGGATGTTCCAGAATGACATGGGTGCCCCTATGGTTCAACTGGGGGTCTGCCACAAGGTCTTCGCCGCTTTCCACTAGGCCTGCCGGCACTCCCGCTGCCTGCATTCGCCTCATTACTTCCTCAGGCGGGAAGTTAACCGTCCATCCCTCAACAAATGCGTTTAGCTCGTCTTCATTTTCTTTTCGACCGACAAAGGTGACGAATCTGGACTCTTTAGTCCATCCCGGATTGCCGATGACATTACAGAAGCTGCACCATTCTTCATCGCTGCTCACAGATATGGCGCACCATCTCTCCCCTTCTCCTTTGCAGCGGTAGATGCCATGCGGAGCAGCGTAGTTACACCTATTGCCCATGCGTCCCAGAATTCGCCCGTTTAGCATGTAATCCATGATAGGCGGCGCTAGGAACTGAGCGCTGCATTCCAGTTGAGAGAGCTCTATATACTGACCCTTGCCTGTCTTCTTTCGGTATATAAGCGCCGCTACGAGAGCAGTCACCATGTGCGGGAAGGTGAGGAAATCCGTCAGGGCTCCAAAAGGCACTGTCGGGTCTCTATCAGGCCATCCCGTGATTTCAGTGATGCCGCCCAGCGATACACCCACCATTCCATGTCCAGGCATGGCACTGTAAGGGCCAGTCTTGCCCTGTAGCGCCGTGGCGACATGGATAAGGCTCGGCTTCTCCTTCCTCAAAGTCTCATCGTCCAGGCCGAACTTCTCCATAATGCCCGGGAGATGGGCGTCGGCAACTACATCCGCCCATTCATTGATTATCCGCTTGGCGAGCTTCTGGGCCTGAGGCATCCGTAGGTTAAGGGTTATGCCATACTTGCTATCGTTATAGACGCCGAAGAAAGCGCTGCGGTTTATACCTGGCTTCCAGTCTTTGTAAGGAGGTGATACTCTACAGATATCAGGTCTGGTAACGGACTCAATATGGATAACAGTTGCCCCCATATTGGCCATGAACTTCATGGCGATAGGGCCAACCCCCAGCCAGGTGAAATCAGCGATCTTGATCCCTTCAAATATGCGCTTTTTCGCCACCTGCTTCCTCCTCACTAGCATACCGCAGAGTTCAAATGACTCCGATTTCTTTGAGTATGCGAAGGTTATCCCGGGACAAGCCTAGCTCTCCTTCATAAATTTCCCGGTTATGCTCCCCGATCAAAGGAGCGCGTCTCGCTATTTCCCAGGGCGCTTCCGCAATCTTGTAAGGAGCGCCAACATACGTAATGGCTTCCCTCAGTTCCGGATGTTTTACCTGCACATAAAAATCCCTGACCTTAAGCTGGGCGTTCTCCGCCAGGTCTTCGGTAGTGCTCACGGGGTAGATTATCATGCCCTTCTCCCGTGCTTTCTCGTATATCTCAGCTTTTGTCTTGGTGGCAAAGAACTTAATCAAGCTGTCTTCCCAGGCATCCACGATTTCCTGCGTCAATGCCATGGCATCTACCTTCTCCGTCCAGTCCTTGGCCTCCCAGTCCTTCTTATCCTGAAATGCACCGAGCATCCCCTCCTCGGCCATCCACTTTATCAATGGCGGCATTGAGATTGAAGCTAGCTGGCCTCCTGCGATCAGAAAGCCCACATGGCCGTCTTTGCAGGGAAAGGCGAGTCTGAACAAGGCCGTACCCATCGAGCGCCTGGAACCGGCCCTGAACAGGTTTATTTTCATCATGTCCCAGAATTGAACCAAAAGAAGCGTCGTCCACAGCACAGATTCCTGCATAGAGACGTCAATGTGCTGTCCTTCCCCGGATATCTCCCGGTAGTAAAGCGCTGCCAGTGTCGCTGAGGCAGCATGGGCGCCTGCGACAAGGTAACTATGGGGAAAGCTGATCTGACATGGAGGACGGTCATCGTCACCGGTTACGTATGCCTGCCCCGCCATTGACCATCCTACGAGGTCGTCAGCCTTCCAATCTTTGTAAGGGCCCGTCCCGCCAAAGGGAGAAACGGAGGTCATGATAATGTCGGGATTTAACTCGCAGAGGGCAGTATATCCCAGTCCCAGCCTGCCTAAATATCCTGGTGAAAACGACTCCACCACGGCATCAGCGGTCTTAGCCAATCTCTTAAATATCTCTTTTCCATCCGCTGACTCGATGTTCAGGGTTATGCCTCTTTTGCTGGTATTGTAGGCCCACCAGTAAATACTCTTCTCGGGGTCAGGAACATCTTTGTAGAAGGGGCCAATATTTCTCGAAGGGTCTCCACACGGCGGCTCGATCTTAATGACATCCGCACCCAGGTCGCCAAGGACCTTTCCGCAATAAATACCCTTGTGGTCTGTCAGGTCCAGAATCCGGTAGTCGCTCAAAAGGCCTTTGTTTTTCTTATGTTTTGGCATACTTCATCACCCCTTCCGATATCCCGCATTATGATGAAAATTTCAAACTCTCTTACTTCCCTTTAAACACGGGCTGGCGTTTCTCAAAGAAAGCTGTAGTGGCCTCCATGAAGTCTTCGGTATTGAGTAGCGTTTCCTGAGATTTCTCCTCGCGCTTCATTTGTTTTACGATATCCTTCTCTTCCACGGCCTTGTACAGGTCAGCCTTGGCCATAGCTACAGCCAGTGGCGGGTTATTCGCTATTTTACCTGCCAGTTCCTTTGCTGCCTTCATCAGGTCATCATGGGGAACAACTTTGCTCACCAAGCCTATTCTGTCCGCTTCGGCGGCGTCAATTACATCGCCAGTCAATATTAGCTCGCAAGCTTTGGAAAATCCCACTATACGAGGAAGAGTGAAAGAGCCAGCCGTATCCGGAACTATCCCCCTCTTTATAAAGACCATGCAGAATCTGGCCCTGTCCGATGCAATCCTGATATCACAGCCTAAGGCTAACGAAAGTGCAGCCCCGAAGACAGGACCATTTATGGCAGCTATCACAGGCTTGCCCATGCTCCTTATTCTCATTAGACCGCCTACAATGGTCCCCCTTCCGTAAGTCTTATCGTCTGAAGCAGGGGCAGCCGGGGCATCCTCCTTTTCTCCTACCATTGCCTGCGGGTTAGTGAACATGCTGAGGTCTATTCCGGTTGAGAAATATTTGCCGGCGCCAGTAATTATCACGGCTCTGACGTTTTTGTCTTCATCGACCTCTTTCGTCGCATTATCGATCTCAGCCATCATCCTGAAATCGAAAGAGTTCCCTGCCTCAGGGCGGTTCAGGGTTATTATCGCTATAGCCTCTTCCCTCTCCAATGTAAGCGCTTTATAAGCCATTCTGTTGCCCTCCTTATGTATGCGTACGTTATATCTACAAACTCATATCTAGATTTCAAAATCAGAGACGACTGCTTCGCGCCTGCTTGCTTCGTCTTGAAGCAGGTCTTGCTGACGGGAGCTTATCCAGAACTTTCAGGGCTCCCGCTACCATTTCTTCGACCACCTGGGCTGCGGGCTTCAGTTCTTTAATCATGCCTACTATCTGGCCCGCCGGGGCGGGCACAATATCTGCCATCTTCGCCTCGTATGCGCCATCCAGGATAGGTATGATTGATATGGATTGCATGGGCATAGGCAACGTGGGTAAGCAAGCTTCATGCCAGGCAGCGATCAGCCTGTTCTTCAGGTATCTCGCCTGCTTGCCCGTTATGACCTTGGACACCACGGTGTCATCCTCGGTGCTTTCCAGTATCTTCTGTTTGTGATAGTCCTCGTATATGGCCTCGAAAGTGCCCAGAAACACGGAGCCGCACCATACTCCTGCTGCTCCTAGCGCCAGTGCTGCCACAAGCCCCCTGCCATCGCCTATCCCTCCACCTGCCACCACAGGGACCGGCGAAACAGCGTCCACCACCTGTGGAATCAAAACCATAGTACCGATCCTGCTGTTGTGACCGCCTGACTCCGCTCCCGAAGCTACAATAATGTCCGCCCCACTTCTGACAAGGCGGCGGGCCCCTCTTACGCTCGCAACTACACCGATTATTTTCATGCCTCTGGCGTGGCACTCGGGCACCCAGGGAGCAGGGTCTCCTAACGCTGCAGCCCAAACAGGAACTCGATACTCCATGATGACCTCGACCTGACGCTTGAAATCTTCCTGAGACCAAATAGTATCCTCAGCTATGGCGGCAAGATACCCCCTTCCACCGCTTGCCACTGGTACCCCTAGTTCCTTTCTCAGTTTCTCAATAACATCTGGCTCTTCTGCAGTACCTGAAGGAGCAAGTGATTGCAATCCGGCTTGGAATTCAACAGTGGTGCCTGTCCGAGGAACTTCCGGCGGTATTATTGTATCGACACCAAATGGTTTATCGGTGAGGCTCTTAGTCCTCTTTATCATAGCCTCGACCTTTTGAGGAGACAGAAAAGCGCAGCCCAGGACACCCAGTCCGCCCGCGTTGGATACCGCTGCCACTAGCTCCGGCCCGGAGACAGGCCCACCCATGCCTCCCATTCCAGCCAGGATTATGGGATATCGGATGTCCAGCATATCGCATAGCTCAGTTCGAAGAGGACTCTTTGCCATCTCTCTATTCCTCATTTAACGGGTATGACAGGTTGTCTCGATTGGTATTTATAACTCTGCCACAAACGGCCCAATAAATTGGGCAACTATCTATTTACCAGCTTTTTTGAACGCATGAAGGGTTATCTCGTCTGAGATTTTTTCGTAGTCTACCTCCACCGGCATGCCGATCTTTACTTCCTCTGGAGACATCAGCCCGTGAGTCACCAATCGAGGGCCTTCTTCTAGTTCCACCAGCAATACTGGCCAGGGGTACGGCATAGTAGCGTGCTGAATGGTGTAACTATGCACTGTGCCCTTGCCGCTGCAACGTGTCCATTCGAAATTGAAGGAGTTACAGAAAGGGCACATCTCAGTCGGCCAGAAACGGAATTTGTTACAGTCTGTACACTTCTGAAGCAGCAACTCATGTCTATTCAGACCGTTATAGAATTCTTCATTAACGGGCCCGGGCATCGGAGCTAATCTGGCAACTTCTTCCGTCATCTAACTACCTCCTTTTAAGCTGAGCGCAGAATCAAAGCACTGGTGGGAATTCCGCTGCCGCTGGTCACCAGGACATGTTTGCATTTAGGTACTTGCACTAACGAAGTGCCCCTCAACTGGCGCACACCTTCAACAATCTGGTTCATGCCATGAATGTAAGCCTCGGAGAGACAGCCGCCGCTGGTGTTGGTAGGGAGTTTGCC